>CAZIZD010000060.1:0-14884 GCA_964543615.1 uncultured Alcaligenaceae bacterium
AGCCGGTCACGATGGACGACTACCTGGCCGCCCGGTTCATCTGCGAGCCGCTGCGGCTGCTCGACTACTGCCTCATCAACGACGGCGGCGTGGCGATGATCCTCACCGCGGGCGACCGCGCGAAGGACATGAAGCAGCGTCCCGTCTACATCCGCGGCGTGTCGCAGGTGTCGCGGCTTGCGCAGGGCGAGCTGCCCGATGACTTCGGTTACGCCGCCATGCAGCGCGCGGCCAGGACCGTGTACGAGATGGCCGAGGTGTCGCGCGAGGACATGGACGCGCTCATGATCTACGACAACTTCACGCCCATCGTGATCTTTGCTCTGGAGGGCTTCGGCTTCTGCCCGCGCGGCGAAGGCGGCCGCTTCGTCGAGGGCGGAACCCTGGAGCTGGGCGGCCGGTATCCCACCAACACCAACGGCGGCCACCTTTCCGAGAGCTACATGCAGGGCTGGAACCTGCAGGTGGAGGCCGTGCGGCAGGTGCGCGGCGACCTGGGTGACCGGCAGGTCAAGGACGCGAAGCTCGTCCAGTACCTGCAGGGCGGTCCGCTGTGCACGTCGATCATCTACGGAAGGGATGCATCGTGAGCGAGTACACGAAACCGCTGCCCCCCATCACGGAACAGAGCCGGCCCTTCTGGGAGGCCACGCGCGCGCGCCGGCTGCAGCTGCCGAGATGCGATCACTGCGGCGCCTTCCACACCTATTTCGAGCCGTGGTGCAGCGAGTGCGGCAAGGAAGGCGTGCACTGGGAAGAGTTGAGCGGCAAGGGACGCATCTGGGCCAACTGCCGCTTCCACAAGGTCTACTTCCCGGGCTTTGCGGGTGATTCGCCTTACAACGTGGCGATGGTCCAGCTGGACGAGGGCCCCAAGCTCATGACGAACATCGTCGACCTGCCGACCGGCAACCTGTCGGAGATGCCGATCGGCATGCCGGTCGAAGCCGTGTTCGTCGACGTGACCGACGAAGTGACGCTCGTGAAGTTCCGCCCAGCCCGCGAACGGAGTTGAGCATGGACCTTCGAGTCGTCGCGGCGCCGCAGACCGAGCTCGGCGAGGGACCGATGTGGTCCTCGCGCGAGCAGGTCCTGTACTGGGTCGATATCGTCAAGCGCCGCGTGCTGCGCCTGCGGCCGGCGACCGGGCAGGTCGATGTCCGCGAGCTGCCCTACTCGCCGGGTGGCGTGATTCCGCGCGCCTCCGGTGGGCTGCTGCTGATTACGAAAAAAGGCATGGCGCACTTCGAGTTCGACAAGCCGGAGATCACGTCGCTGCCGGTGCCGCTCGTCGACTTCTCCAAGGAAGTGTTCAACGACGGCAAGTGCGACAGCGCGGGACGCCTCTGGATCGGAACGCGCGACTTTCACGTGAGCCACCCGACGGGAAGCCTGTTCCGCATGGACCCCGATTACTCGATGCAACGGCATGGAACCGGATACACCGTCTCCAACGGCATCGCCTGGGGCGGCGGCGGCACGATCATGTACCACGTCGAGTCCAAGCCCGGCCGCATCGATGCCTACGACTTCGACGCTGCGACGGGCACGCTCTCGAATAGACGCGTGTTCCGCGACTACACGAAGGAAGGCGCGGCGGCATTTCCCGACGGCTGCACGATCGATGCCGAAGGCGGACTGTGGGTCGCGGAGGTGGGCGACTGGCACATTCGCCGCTATACGCCCGATGGCCGCCTCGACCGCGAGATACGCGTGCCCTTCCAGAAACCGACGAGCCTCATGTTCGGCGGTCCCGATCTGCGAACGCTCTACGTCACGTCGATGCGCTTCGGCCTCGACGAGGCTGCGCTCGCGGGCCAGCCCCTCGCGGGCAGCCTGCTCGCGCTCGACGCCGGAGTGAAGGGCGTTCCAGAAAACGAGTTCGGCGGGTGACCGGCATGGACGAAGCGGAAGTGACCCGCGACTATCTCGCACGCGGCTGGAGCGTGTTCACGGATTCCGGCTTCATCAGTCACGCCGGGCCGTTCTTCTATCGCATGGACGGCGCGGACCCGACGTTCGCATTTCCCACGTTCGAGAAGCACGTGAACCGCAACGGCGTGCTCCAGGGCGGCGCGCTGATGACCTTCTGCGACCGGGCCTGCGGCGCCACCGCGCGCCACCTGACCGAGTCGCCCTCCACCGCCACGGTGACGATGAACATCCAGTTCGTGGACGCGGTGAAGATCGGCGAGACGGTCGTGTCGTCGCCCGTGATGACGCGCGCCACCAAGCAGCTCATCTTCATGAGCGGCGTGTTCAAGGTGGAGTCGCGCGTGGTGGCGGTGGTGGATGGCGTGTGGAAGAAGATCGTGAAGGCTGGATAGCGAGCTGCCACGCGGTCACTTCGGCTTTGCCGGCGTCACGCGCCAGACGACATTGCCCACATCGTCGGCCACCAGCAGCGCCCCCGCACGGTCCACCGCAACGCCGACGGGGCGGCCCTGCGCGTTGCCCGCGTCGTCGACGAAGCCTGTAAGGACGTCCTCGGCAGTGCCGGCAGGGCGGCCGCCGGCAAACGGAACGAAGATCACCTTGTAGCCGCTGCGCGGCTTGCGGTTCCACGAGCCGTGCTGGCCGATGAACACGCCGCCCGCATAGCGTTGCGGCAGGAGATTCGCGCGGTAGAACGCGAGCCCGAGCGAGGCCGTGTGATTGCCGAGCGCATAGTCGGGGACGACGGCGCGCGCGACGAGATCGGGGCGCTCGGGCTTCACCCGCGTGTCGACGTGCTGCCCGAAGTAGCTGTACGGCCAGCCGTAGAACGCACCGTCCTTCACCGAGGTCATGTAATCGGGAACGAGGTCGCTGCCCAGCTCGTCCCGCTCGTTCACGGCGGTCCACAGCGTACCCGTGCGCGGCTCCCAGTCCATGCCGTTCGGATTGCGCAGCCCCGAGGCGAACACGCGCGAGCGGCCGGTGGCGAGGTCGACCTCCAGGATGGCGGCGCGATCGACCTCGTTGTCCATCCCGTTCTCGCCCACGTTGCTGTTGGAGCCCACCGTGACGTACAGGCGCGACCCATCGGGACTCGCGATGACGTTCTTCGTCCAGTGATGATTGATCGTCCCTGCGGGCAGATCGACGACCTTGGTACCGGCGGCAGCGATCTGCGTATCGCCCGCCTTGTACGGAAAGCGCACGATCGCATCGGTGTTGGCGATGTAGAGGTCGGAACCGACCAGCACCATGCCGAAGGGCGAGTTGAGGCCGGTCAGGAACGCGGTTCGCGTCTCCGCAACGCCATCGCCGTCGGTGTCGCCCAACAGCGTGATGCGATTGGCGCTGGGCGTGGCACCGCCCGCGCGGCCCATGAACAGCTTCGCGATCCAACCCTTGATGCCGCCGCCGTCACCGGGTCGAGGGGGTGCATTGCTTTCGGCAACGAGCACGTCGCCGTTGGGAAGAACGTAGAGCCAGCGGGGATGATCGAGTCCGCTCGCGTACGCGTTCACGGCAAGTCCCGGTGCCGGAACGGGCGTCGTGCCGACGGGCCAGCCTTTCGCGGGAGCGATATGGACCGTGGGAACGAGGGTCTCGCGCGGCGCAGGCAGCGTCGGTTGCGGACCGATCCCGGCGCTCTCCGGTAGCTTGGCGACGTCGCCGCACGCTGCGAGGCTCAGCAGGAGCAATGCGAGTGACGTGGAGGCAGTGGACTTGAACATCGTGCTTCTGGGATCTCGGCCCCATTATTGCCGCATTGCGGGTGCATGCCCGCTTAAGGGTGATGCCGCCGGGCGAACCTGGCGCGACCGGGCGATTTGCCCTTGACGAGGCTCCACGCGACGAAGCGGCAGATTCTTTGGCCGCCGTCTGCAGCTTCGGCTAGACTGCGGCTCGGTCAATTGGAGTTCTGATGCCTGCCAGAGGGAATTCGATGAATATCATCGTTCGGATCGCGGCAACGGTACTTGCAGCGACCCTGTGGGCCGGCTCGGCGGTTGCGGCCCCCTGCGGGGTTTTCACCGACGTCGACTCCACCCACCCGTTCTGCCCCTACGTCGATTGGATGCGAACCCGCGGCATCTCGCTCGGATGCACGACGACGACGTACTGTCCGGACGCCTACGTCACGCGCCTTCAGATGGCCGCGTTCCTGAATCGCATGGCGGACGCCCTGTTCCCGCTCGACTGCGCGACCGGGCAGATCATGAAGTGGAACGGCACCGCTTGGGCATGCGCGAACGACAGCAATTCGCCGGGCATTGCGAGGGCGCTGGAGTGCGCCAGAGTCTTCGGCACCTCCGCCAGCGTACCTGGCAACACCTACGGCTATGGCTTTGCTGCGACTTGCCCGTCCGGATACACCCCGACCAGTAGCGGTATCGAGGCGGCTGCGTATGTCGTGGTGGCGGACTCGGCCATTTCCGCTAGCAGCGTCACGGTCTATACCTACAACCTCGGGGCTTCCGCCCAGAACGTGCGAGCGTGGGCGCAGTGCTGTCGCGCGCCGCCGCCTTGAGCAAAGGCTGACGCAGATCTCCGGTTTCTCGCGGCTGTGTCAGCGCGTGGATGGCGCTTCGGCGATCAACGTTCTGCACTGATCGGCGACGCCGATACTGCTCCGGCGCATCGATGCGGAGCCTCGGACATCGGCCGCGGACTCCCGATCAAGCGCATGCCCGCGCGCGCGGGCATGCTGCGGCCATGAACCCGGCAACCACTTCTCCCAGCGTCGACCTGCGCGGATGCGAGATTTCCGGCGCGAGCGCTCGGGCCCTGGAGTCTTTCGAGCAAGCGCTCGCCGCATTCCAAAGTTGGCGGAGCGGCGCAGAGGGGCCACTCGCCGCCGCGCTGCAGGACTCGCCAGCGTTCGTCATGGCGCACGTGCTGCAGGCGTACCAATGCCTCGCCACGCGCGATCCGGCATTGGTGCGCTCTGCGCGCCCGATCCTCGATCGCGCATCGCGACTCCCCGCCAACGCGCGCGAGCGGCTTCATCTCGCCGCGATCGCTGCCGTCCTCGCCGACGATTACCAACGCGCCAAGGCGCTGCTCGGCGAATTGCTGATGCGCGATCCGCGCGACGTGCTAGCACTTCAGGTCGCGCACGGCTTCGACTACCTCACCGGCGACGTCGTCCGCCTGGGTGATCGCGCGGCAAGCGTGCTTCCTGCGTGGTCAAGCGACATGCCCGGCTACCACGCCGTGCTCGCCATGCACGCGTTCGGGCTGGTCGAAACAGGCGATTACGTGCGCGCCGAACGGTTCGCGCGCGACGCGCTGGCGCTCGACCCCTTCAATGCACGCGCGCATCACGCGCTTACCCACGTGTTCGAGATGACCGAGCGCTTCGATGAAGGCGTGCAGTTCCTGACCGATCACGCCGGATACTGGAGCGTCGATACCGTCGTCGCGACGCACTGCTGGTGGCACCTCGCGCTCTTCCAGCTCGCCCTCGGCCGGATCGACGAGGCGCTTCGCCTCTACGACACGCGAGTGCGCCCCGACGGGTCTCCCCACCTCGCCGACATGATCGACGCATCGGCGCTCTTGTGGCGGATCGAACTCGCGGGCGGCGAGCCTGGCGCGCGATGGCGCGAGCTCGCCTCGGCGTGGGCACCGCGCATCGCCGACGGGTTCTGCACGTTCAGCGACCTGCACGCGATGATCGCGTTCGCCGGCGCGCGCGACTGGAATCTCGCTTCGCAACTGACGCGCGAACTCGCGCGACGTGAGGCATGGCCGACGCGCCACGGCGAGACGACCCGTCGCATCGGCTTGCCCGCATCGCGTGCACTGATCGCCTTCCGCCAAGGCCATTTCGCAAACGCGGTCGCCGGGCTTACGGGCCTGTCGGCGGAGCTGGGGCGCATCGGCGGAAGCCACGCGCAGCGCGACGTGCTGCACCTGACGCTGCTGTGTGCCCTCGAGCAGTGCCGCCGGCCCGCCCCGCGCTCGCGGAGTGCTTGGCTCGACGTAATCCGCGCTAGGCGGGTCCTGCGGGAAGCGCCTGCTTTCGCCAGGCCGCGGGCGGCGTCCCCATCAGCCGCTTGAAAGCCCGGGCAAACGCCGCTTCCGAGTCGTAGCCGACCTCTTGTGCGACGGCGGCGACCGTCGCGTTCGTGTTGCGCAGGAGCGCCGCGCCCACCTGCATCCGCCAATTGGCGAGGTACTGCATCGGCGGCTGCCCGATCATCTCGGCAAATCGCTCGTGCAGCGCCGAACGCGACAAGCCCACGCGCCGGCCGAGCTCGTCGACGGTCCATTCTTCTGCAGGCGCATCGTGCATCAGCGCCAGCGCGCGACCCACGAAGCGATCGCGCAGTCCCGCGAGCCAGCCGCGGCTCTCTTCGGGCAGCGTGTCGACGTAGCGACGCACGGCGTCGACGAACATCATCTCGCTCATGCGCTCGAGCATCGCTTCGCCGCCGGGACGCTTGCTTCGGGATTCTTCCACGACCTGCCGCACGAACTGCGCGATCCATCCGTGCTCCTCGGAATACCGCAGGTGCAGGAGCCGCGGCAGCGTGGCAATCAGCGGATTGAACGGGCGCAGATCGCAACCCAGGAAGCCGCACACGAGCGACGTGTCGCCGTCCTCGACCGAGGCATCGCGCGGGGACACTTCGGCGCCGCCGTATCGCAGCGTGAAGGGCAGCTGCTCGGTCTTGTGCTCGAAGTAGCTCGCGGCGTCGGCGCGCGCGCGCATGCCGGGCGCGCTCGAGATGACGTGCCGGTCCCCTTTGGGAAAGAGAATGATGTCGCCGGCATCGAGGCGCACGGGCGGCTCGCCTACGATCGCGCCCCAGCAGCTGCCGCGCGTCACGACGTGATACTCCATCACGTGCTCGAGCCCCGGCATTACGGCTCCCGCGATTTCGTGCGAAGGCGGCGCTTCGGCCGCCCAGTTGCTGCTGCCGTTGACGTGGAAGAAGAGCGCCCCGCGCAAGCGCACGTTGCGCAGGACGTCGGAGAGTATGTCGTGGCTCATGGTCGCGCGTCCGGGGACGATCGGCAAAGTCTGCTGGATTCGCGGTGGCCTCCGCAAGAGCGGACGCGCGGACGCGGACTCGCGATCAATTTCCGGCGACTCCGCGCCGTGTCGTCCGGGTGACGCCTCCGGATACTCGGTGCGTGGACTTCGACGAGGTTCCACTCACCCACAGGAGACGACCATGCACACGACCGCAACGAGCCCCGTCATTCGCCAGCCGCTGCCCGCGACGCCGGACTTCCCTTCCATCAAGGCCAGGCAGCAGGCGACGTGGGCCAGCGGCGATTTCGCCGTCATCGGGACCACGCTGCAGATCGTCGGCGAGTCGCTCGCCGAAGCCGTCGACGTGCGCGCCGGCGAGCGCGTCCTCGACGTCGCAGCGGGCAATGGCAACGCGACTCTCGCTGCAGCGCGCCGCTTCGCCAAGGTCACCTCGACCGATTACGTTCCCGCGCTGCTCGAGAAAGGCGCGGCGCGCGCTGCCGCAGAGGGCCTGCAGGTCGCCTTCGAGGTCGCCGACGCGGAAAACCTCCCCTTCGGCGACGCAAGCTTCGACGTCGCCTTGTCCACGTTTGGCGCCATGTTCACGCCGGAGCACGCGCGTCCCGCGCGCGAGATGTTGCGCGTCGTGCGCGGCGGCGGCCGCATCGGGCTTGCCAACTGGACCCCCGAAGGCTTCATCGGCCAGTTATTCAAGATCGTGGGCGCCTACGTTCCCCCGCCCGCCGGCCTCAAGTCACCCGCGCTGTGGGGCACCGAGCCGCATATCGTGGAATTGTTCGGGCCGCAGGCCGCGGACATCCGCTGCACGCGCAAGAACTTCAACTTCCGCTACGCGTCGAGCGCGCACTGGGTGCAGGTGTTCCGCGATTTCTACGGCCCCACGCACAAGGCGTTCGCGGCGCTCGATGCCGAGAAGCAGGCGGCGCTGGAGCGGGACATCGTCGGCCTCCTTACACGCCTCAACGTGGCGGGGACGTCGTCGCTGGTCGTGCCGGGCGAATACCTGGAGGTCGTGGTCGTCAAGCAATGAAGCCCAGCGCCCGCGCCGTAGATGGCGCCGGAGTCACTTCACGACCTCCAGCGCCGTCACCGTGTAGGCGCCGTCGACCTTCTCGACGTTGAACCTCACTTTGTCGCCTGCCTTGACCCGATCGAGCATCGACGGATCCTGCGCCCGGAACACCATGGTCATGGGCGGCATGGCGAGGTTCGGGAGCTCGCCGTGCTTGATCGTGATCTTGCCGGTGCCCTTGTCGACCTTCCTCACTTCTCCCTCGCTGGATGGCGCCGTGCTGACCGCTGCGGAAGGAGGCGATGCCTGGTTGGCGGCGGACTGGGCGAAGGCCGGCGCCATCGTCAGCGCCATGCCGATCGCGAGTGCGCGGATCGTCGGATGCAACAGTGTCAACATTCGAAACCTCACTGAACGGTGATCTTGCCGACCATGCCCGCCTCGAAGTGCCCGGGCACGAGACACCCGAACTCGAACTGCCCGGGCCGGTTGAACGTCCACACCATCTCCCCCGACTTTCCCGGATCGACGTGGACCATGTAGGGCTCGCCGTGCTCCATGTCGGGGAACTTGCGCATCAGCTCGGCGTGCTTCGCGAGCTCTTCCTGCGTTCCAAGGACCATCTCGTGCCGCAGCTTGCCTTCGTTGCGGACGACGAACCGGACCGTGTCGCCCCGCTTCACGGTGAGCGACGAAGGCGAGAAGCGCATGGTGTCGCCCATCGTGACCCTCACCGTGCGCGTGGCGGCCTTGGGATCGCCGGCCTTGCCGAACGGCATCTGCTCCGCGTTGGCGACGTCCACGGCTTTCTTGGGTGCATCGCCGCCATGGGCGTGCGCCGGTGCGGCGGGCAGTGCCAGGAGGATGGCAGCCGCCATTGCGAGTGCTTTCATTGGCAGATTCCTCAATGGTGGTGGCCGTCGGGTTTGCGTACGTTCAACGTGCTCCGGTCCGGCTTGGCCGAAGGCATTGCGCTCACCGCCGGCGACGCGCCTTCCCACTCCCGGGCCTGCGTGCCCTTGGGATGCCTGTACCACCCGGGGTCCGTGTAGTCGCCCGGCTTCTGGTCGTCGCGTATCTTGACCACGGTGAACATGCCTCCCATCTCGAGCGCGCCGAAGGGGCCGGCGCCGCTCATCATCGGCAGCGTGTTGTCGGGCAATGGCATCTCCATCTCGCCCATGTCCGCCATCCCTCGATCGCCCATGACCATGTAGTCGGGCACCAGCTTCACGATCTTCTTCGCGACCTCCGTCTGGTCGACGCCGATCATCGTCGGCACCGCGTGCCCCATCGCGTTCATCGTGTGATGCGACTTGTGGCAGTGGAACGCCCAATCTCCCGCGATTGCGTCGAACTCGATCGCCCGCATCTGGCCGACCGCGACGTCGACCGTGACCTCGGGCCAGCGTGCGCCCTTGGGCACCCAGCCGCCATCGGTGCCGGTCACCTCGAAGTGATGCCCGTGCAGGTGTATGGGATGGTTGGTCATCGTGAGATTCCCGAAGCGGATCCGGATGCGCTCTCCGGTGCGGGCGACGAGATGGTCGATGCCGGGGAAGACACGGCTGTTCCAGCTCCACAGGTTGAAGTCGAGCATCGTGTTGACACGCGGCGTGAAGCTGCCCGGGTCTATGTCGTAGGCGTTGATGAGGAACACGTAATCGCGGTCGACGCGGTACTGGCGCGGATCCTTCGGGTGGACGATGAACATGCCCATCATGCCCATGGCCATCTGGACCATCTCGTCGGCGTGAGGGTGGTACATGAAGGTGCCGGACTTCACGAGATCGAACTCGTAGACGAAGGTCTTGCCGGGCGGAATCTGCGGCTGCACGAGCCCGCCGACACCGTCCATCCCGGAGGGCAGCAGCATCCCGTGCCAGTGGATGGTGGTGTGCTCGGGCAGGCGATTGGTCACGAAGATGCGGACGCGGTCACCCTCGACCGCCTCGATCGTAGGGCCCGGGCTCTGGCCGTTGTAACCCCACAGGTTGGCCGTCATCCCGGGAGCGAGCTCGCGCACGACCGGCTCGGCGACCAGGTGGAACTCCTTGACTCCGTTGTTCATGCGCCACGGCAGCGTCCAGCCGTTGAGCGTGACGACCGGGTTGTAGGGGCGCCCGGAGGCAGGCTTCAACGGTGCCTGCGTCCGGGGCGAGTCCTGCGCGGCAGCCTCCGGGATCGAAGCGGCACCCGCCTTGCTCACCGCCGCGAACCCGGCCAGTGCCGCGCCGGTCGATTGGAGAAAACGTCGTCGGGATTGACTCATGATCGTGCCTCGTCAGTGGCCTTCGCCGATCGGACTTGCCGCAGCCTCGCGGACGGTCAACGAACCGACCTGGCCTGGGGATGTCCCGGTCAATGCGACTTCGAGCGTTGCGCTCGCGAGCCAGAAGTCGCGCTGCGCCTCCACGGACGCAGTCACGGCCATCACCTGGCGACGCGCATCGGCGAGCAGGTCGAACACGCTGATCAGCATCCCGTTGTAGAGCAGCAGGTTCTCCTCGGAGATGCGTCTTCGAAGCGGGATGATCTCATCGCGATAGTGCTGCGCCAGGTCGTAAGCCGTTCGATAGGCGGAATACGCCTCGCGGACCTCGGATGTCGCCCTCACCGCGACGTCGGCGGTGCGCTGCACCGACTGCATGTACAACGCTTCCGCGCGTGCAACGCGTGTCGTGCCGAAGTCGAATATCGGGATCTCGAGCTCGATCTCGTAGCCGTTCTCCAGCGGCTCGCCCGTGCTGCTCTTGTTGGCGTAGCCCGCATGAAGGACGTTGATGAAGCCGGTCGTCCTGGTGAGCTGCAGCGCCTTCGCCATTGCCCCCGTCGAGGCCTTGGCCTGCAACACGTCGAGGCGCTTGTCGAGCGCGACCTGCTCCGCGTCGCGCGGCTCGATCGGCTGCCTGGGCAGCTCGGGCAGTCGGTCCGGGAGCACGTACGCGATCCGCGCGCCCGACAGGCCCAGCGCGCGGTTCAATCGCTCGCGATCCGCCACGGCCTGGTGCCGTGCGCGCGCGAGCTGCGCCGTGGCATCGGCATAGAACGCCTGCTCGTTCATCTGCGCGAGCTTGCTGAAGTTGCCGGCCTCCCGCATCCGCCGCGCGAGGTCGGACGATGCGTCCGCCGCCTCCTTGACTTGCTGGTAATACTTGACGAGCTCCTGCGAGGCGACCGCCGCATAAAACGCGCGCCGCGCCTCGAAGGCCGTCGAGACGGCGTCGGACGCGATGCGCATTTGCGCCTGGCCGAAGCGCGCCTGCTCCGTCTCTTGCGCCAGCGGAAGCGTGAGTATCGAAAGTATGTCGAAGACGATCGCCCGTTCGATCTCGCCGACGCCGCCCCCGGAGACGTTCTTGAAGCTGAACGTGGGGTTGCGCAAGCGCCCCGCGCGCACCAGGTCCGCCTCCGCGATGCCGAGCTCGTGGAACGTCGCCTGGAGCGCAGCGTTGTTCAGCAATGCGATCTCCACCGCGCCATCTGCGGAGAGCGGGCCCTTCAGCAGCTCGTCGACGCGTTGCTGGACCGCGGCGGCGCTGTCGCTGTCGCGCTGCCATCGCGGAGCCTGACCGACGCGTTCCCGGGTCAGGCTCGCGACCGAGTCGAATCCCCCGTCGTTGGAAAACGTCGCACAGCCCACGAGCAACACCGCGACCGACGCGACGGCGCACGATCGGGCGCTCACCGCTTGCCCCCGTGCCCGGAGTGTTCGCCGTGGGCCTGCGGCGACGGCGACGCCGCCGGCTTGGCGGGGGCGGATCCCCCCTGCATGGCCTGTGCACGTTGCTCGACGGACGCTTTCAGGCGATCGTTGAGCTGCTTCCAGTCTCCCGGACCCGCATCGTCCATGCGCCGGTAGTCCGTGAACGAAGATTCATAGCGGAGTGCCGGCGCAGGATCGGGGGCGATCGCCTGTGCAGAGACACTTACCGCGACAAAGCTGCCGCAAGCCACGACAAGTCGTGCTGGTTCCATCTGACATTCCCAAGGTCATCGCGTGTCGCAATGTCGAGCGACACGCCGAAGCGCGCCCATGAGGCGAGCACCAACGGCCCGCGGCGCGGGCCTTACGGGGTCAGATCGTTCGTGGAGGACGCTCGAGCCCGCTCAGGGCGAACTCGGCGTGGGGAGGCGGAAGGGCGGCGAAGCGCTCGGCACCCGCGGGAGGGGCACCGGGAAGCGCGACCGGATCGCATGGCAGCGGAGGTGCTCCGCAGATGCTCGAACACAGGTTGCACGACGCACCATGCTCGGACGACCTGCTCTCGTGACCATCCTGATGATCCGCGTGATGGGGGTGCTGGTGCATGCTCGCGTGGTCGTGGCCACCGGCCTGATTCAGGACCATCGAGGAAGGCGATCCCGACGCCGGATGGCAGAGCATGCCGGTCAGCGCCAGCGCCCCGCGGAAAGGCAGGAGCAAGGCGACGACGAGCAGCAGGCGGACCGAGTGCTTCATGGCCATTCAAGATTAGCACATGGGCCATGGCAATCTCGCTACCCGACCTCGAACACGCCCATCATCCCCGACGCCTGGTGCTCGAGCACGTGACAGTGCAGCATCCACTTGCCGGGGTTGTCGGCCGCGAATGCGATTTCGGCGCGGCTGCGTGGACGGAGGAGAACGGTGTCGGCCCATTCGCGACGGGCTACCGGCTGCCTGTCGCGCGACACGACGCGAAAGACGTGTCCGTGCAGATGAATCGGGTGGTACCAGGCGGTGTCGTTGACGAGATCCAGCACGTACGACCGCCCGAGGTCGAGCCGGAGCAGCGGTTCGTGCCGGTGATCGCCTTCGGGGACGGACTGACCGTTGATCGTCCAGATCGCGGCGGCATGGCTGCTCGCCCCACCCATCGGCATTTGGCCCATCGGCATCCGGTTCCCGGACATGCCACCCATCGGCATTCCGCCCATCATGCCGCCCTCGAAGCGCACTTGATGACGCGTGGCGCTCGAGACAGCGGGTTCGGAGAGCGGATTCGCCCGCAGCGGCGACACGGGCGTTCCCGCGCGACCGCCGGCCCGCGTGCTCGCGTAGCGCAACTCGGTCAGCTTGTAGGCCTGACGCGGATTGAAGTCGTCGACGATGGCGTGCGCGCTGCCCGGGTCCCCGGCCGCATCCAGCACCACGTCGACTCGCATGCCCGGTCCGAGCACGATGCGGCCGCCGTCCGGCGCATGCGGCTCGATCGCGTGCCCATCGATCGCGATCACCAGCGGCGCGTGGCCGCGGAAGTCCAACCGGAAAATGCGCGCGGTCGCGGCGTTGACGAGGCGCAGTCGAATCCGCTCGCCCGCACGCAGCTCGAACGCGTCTCGGACGCGGCCGTTGATCGTCACCGTATTGCCGATGCGTCCGGCGTGACTCGCATCCATGAAATTATCGAAGTCCGCGACGATGCGCGCTTCGCGGTCGAGTCGCCAGTCGCCGAGGATCCAGACCACATCGCGGTCGACCGGCAGTGGCTCCTGCTCCTCCACGATCAGCGCACCGTAGAGGCCCCTGCCGACCTGCTCCGGGCTGCCGAGATGCGGGTGGTACCAGAACGTCCCGGCGTCCGGCAGCGCGAACTCATAGACGAAGCGTCCGCCTTTGGGCTCGACCGGCGGCTGCGTCAGGTAGGGGACGCCGTCCATCGCGTTCGGCAGCCGCAGACCATGCCAGTGTACGGTGGTGGGACCAGGCAAGTGGTTCGTAAGCTCGATGGCCAGGCGCTCGCCCTGCTTGAAGCGCAACTCCGGTCCCGGCACGTCGCCCTCGTACGACCAGACGTCCGTCATCGGATGGGGCGGTCCCGCGAGCGGGACGCGCGCGGGTCCGGCGCGCAGGATTCGCGTTGGCGTGGCCGCCCTCGCCCAGGGGAATGCTGCACAAGCTGCTGCCGCAGCGGAAGTGGCCAGGAAATCGCGGCGCGTGCAATTCATTCGGATGCGACGTCGGAGGGACCATCGGTCGTCCCGCGACCGAAGCGCATTTCACGCCGGCTTCGACCGGAACCTCGAGGCGGAATAGATGGGAAGGACACGGCATTTTCGCACGAGACGTTGCACGAGGACTCGCCATCGCTTTGATGCCCATCAACGCCACGCGCCGACGTTGAGCGCGTAATGGCCGGCAGGCGCCCGAGCGGGGAATCCGCTGCGGGCAAAGGAGGCCCCATGTCCACGAAGATCGATTACTCCAAACTGACGCTGATGGACGCGCTCGACCTCGCGATGCTGATCGAGGCGGAGGCGTACAACCGATACACCCAGTTCGCGGAACGGCTGGGGTCGCACACGGTGGGGGACGCGGCGTCGGTGTTCGAAGCGATGGCGGTGAACGAGAGCAAGCATGGCGAAGAGATCGCCAAGCGGCGGCTGGCGCTCTTCGGCGAGACGCGCCCGAACGTGAGCCTTTCCGACATCTTCGACGTCGAGGCCCCCGACGTGGGATGGGCAACGTGGCGGATGTCGCCGCTCAAAGCCTACTATGTGGCGCTGACGGCGGAGCAGAAGGCGCGCGACTTCTACGACCAGGCGCTTCGCTATGTAACGCACCCCGAGGTGAAGGCGCTGTTCGAGGAGCTGCGGGACGAGGAGGTGGAGCACGTCCGCATGTGCGAGGCAGAGATCGCCAAGCTGCCGCCGTCGGCCATGTCCGACGACGAGGACGAGGACGAGGGTGCCGTGCCGAACAGCGAGGGGCGTCGAAGCGCGGCGTATTAGCGCAGTGCCTCGTCTGTCGCGCAGGCCCGACGCCGGAGGTGTGCTGCGTCAGGCAGTCCACGTGCGATCAAGTCTGTGACGATGTCGTCCGACTCTTCGGGCATGTGGCGGAGAGGGCGGGATTCACATCCGCACTCCGCTTGCCTCTGAATCGCCTGGCTTTTTTGCTCGCCAGCATGCTGCGAAGGGAGCAGCATGGTGGAGCATTTTTTATGTCG
>CAZIZD010000061.1:0-3217 GCA_964543615.1 uncultured Alcaligenaceae bacterium
GCCGAGGGAGTCGGCGATGCGCTGGACCGCCGCGCGCTCGCGGTCGTCCTCGTAGTTGTCGGCCGCCGCGGCCATGAGGCACACGGCGAGGATGGCGCGTTGCTGTTCGTTCATGATGGAGAGCTCGTCCTGAAGTGGTTGGACATTCCGGCCGGGCCGGTCCGGCAATTCCTAGTCGAAGCGCGCCGCGCGCAGGCGCGCGACGGCCAGGTCGACGAATGCGCGCACCGTGCCGGAACGCAGGCGCGCTGTCGGATAGATCACTTGCACGGGCACGGGTTCCCGTTCGAATGCGGCGAGCAGGTAGCGAAGCTTGCGCTCGGCCACCGCGGGTGCCACCTGGTACGACAGGAACATCCCGATCCCAAGTCCATCTTCGCACGCGCGCAATGCGGCGTCGACCTGGTTGGTGACGAGCCGCGCCACGACCGTCACGCTCTCGTTCCGGCGTCCGGCGCGGAACCGCCACTCGTTGCCGGGCGTGAGCCCGGCAAAGCGGATGCAGGCGTGATCGCGCAAGGCGGCGGGCGTCTTCGGAACGCCGTGCCGGCGCAGGTAGGCGGGGCTTGCGCACACGACGCGCCGGACCTCTCCCACCGGGACCGCGACGAGTGACGAATCCGCGAGCTTCCCGATGCGCACGCCGGCGTCGAGGCCCTCCTCCACCAGTCCGACGGCGCGGTCGAGGAGCGACACCTCGGCGCGCACCGCGGCGTGCTGCGCAAGGAACTCGTCGACGATCGGCACGACGTGGCGCCTGCCGAACAGCACGGGGGCGGTGATCGCCAGCCGGCCCGCAGGCGCGACGCGCCGGGCCGCCAGCGACGCATCCGCCTCGCGCACCGCGGCCAGGATGGCGCGGCACTGATCGAGGTAGAGCGCGCCCTCGTCGGTGACGTGCATGCGGCGCGTGGTGCGGTGGATGAGGCGCACTCCGACCTCACGTTCCAGCGCGGCGAGGGTGCGCACCACCGAGGGCAGGGACGTTCCGAGGGACTCCGCGGCGCGCGTGAGGCCGCCCTGGTCGACGATGCGAACGAAGGTGTCGAGCGCCTGGAGCTTGTCCATGATTACTCCGATTTACGGAGTAATCTTATCCAGTTACGGCTATTTATTCCACCCTTGGAAACACCCAAACTTCACTCGTCACATCGACAACCCGTTCCGAAAGGCCACCGACATGAATACGTTCCTCCCCGTGGACCCCGCCGCCGCCACCGGCAAGGCGGCCGATCTCCTCGCCGCCGTCAAGGCGAAGCTCGGCATCGTCCCGAACATGACCCGCCACATGGCGCGCTCGCCGGCCGTGCTCGACGCGTATCTCGCGATGAACGCTGCGCTTGCCGGAGGCGGGCTCGGCGCGAAGCTGCGGGAGCAGATCGCGCTCGCCACCGCGCAGTCCAACGCGTGCGATTACTGCCTCTCGGCGCACTCCCTCATCGGGAAGGGCGCGGGTCTTGACGCCGCGGACATCGCACGGGCACGCGAAGGCGATGCGGACGATGGTCGCGCGCGCGCCGTCCTCGCGTTCGTCAAGGCGCTGCTCGACGCACGCGGACAGGTGACCGCCGGGGACATCGCGGCAGTGCGCGGCGCGGGGCTCCACGACGCAGCGATCGGAGAGGTCGTCGCCAACGTGGCGCTCAACGTGTTCACGAACTACTTCAACAACACGGTGCATCCCGCGATCGACTTCCCGGTCGTGCGGGCAAGCGCCGACGCGAAGGCAGCCTAGGCGATGGCCGCGGGCGGCAACGAAGGTCCGTTCACGCCGGCAGTGCGCGAAGCGCAGGCGCGCCGCGGGTCGCGGCACGCCTACGAGCGCTTCGAGGCGCGCGGCGGGTTCCACGGCGAGATCACGCCGGATCTCGCGGCGTTCATCGCGGAGCGGGATTCGTTGTTCCTGGCGACCGCGAGCGCGCAGGGCCAGCCCTACATCCAGCACCGGGGTGGTCCGCGCGGATTCCTGCGCGTGCTGGACGAGCGCACGCTGGGCTTCGCCGACTATCGTGGCAACCGGCAATACATCACCGTGGGCAACCTGTCGGAGAACGACCGCGTGTTCCTGTTCCTGGTCGACTATCGCACGCAGTCGCGGATCAAGATCTGGGGCCGCGCGCGGGCGGTGGAGGACGACGCCGCGCTGGTCGCGCGCCTGATGCCCGAGGGCTACGACGCGCGCCCCGAGCGCGCGATCGTGATCGCGGTCGAAGGATGGGACGCCAATTGTCCGCAGCACATCCCGCGGCTATACGACGAGGCCGAAGTCGAGGCTCTGGTGCGCGCCGGGCAGCGGGGGAGCCGCGCGTGAGGGCGGGCGCTAGCCCTTCGGCGCCGGATGGATATTGTCGACCCAGTGCACGGCCTCGGGATTGGGCTCGATGTTGGGAAGGTCGAGGTTCACCACCACCGGCTCCTGCCCGCTTCGACACAGCACGCAGGACAGGGGTTCGGTGTCGCTCGCGTTGATCTCCTGGTGCGGCACGAACGGCGGCACGTAGATGAAGTCGCCGGGCCCCGCTTCCGCGGTGAACTCGAGACGGTCGCCCCACTTCATGCGCGCGCGCCCGCTCACGACGTAAATGACGCTCTCGACCGCGCCGTGATGGTGTGCACCGGTCTTGGCCTTGGGATGGATCACCACGGTGCCCGCCCACAACTTCTCGGCACCGGCGCGCGCGTGCGTGATCGCCGCCGCGCGGTTCATGCCGGGCGTTTGCGGCGTGTTGGTGTCGAGCTCGCCGGCCTTGACGACGCGCACGCCGTGCAGGCGCCATTTGGTCTCGGTGGTCATGGCTGCCTCCCAATCGGAAGTGATGTGGACCCGGCCCGTGCCCTATTCAAGACAATCGCGATCGAGCGCGTTGCGCGCGGCGATCGCGAACTCCTCGATGCTGCACGCAAACCCGGGTTGCGTGCTGCTGCATCCAGGCAGCCGCAGCGGCGTGCGCAGCGGCAGCACGTCCCCCACGAGCGGCGTGGCGTTGCGCATCTGCTCGGGCGACTGCGCGACGTAGCTCGTGTAGACCTTGAGCTTCTTGTCGGCGGTCTCCCGCACTTCGAACATGAGCGCGCCCGCGGGCGGCGTCTGGTTGCGCTGATAACCCGCCTGCGACCACGACGTGTCGAGCATGCCCGCGAGGTTCCAGATGTTGGTGTCGTGGCCGACGTACGCCACGAACCTGGCATCGCGGATCGACGGGTCGACGACGCCGAA
>CAZIZD010000061.1:3227-14856 GCA_964543615.1 uncultured Alcaligenaceae bacterium
GCGCTGCGTGCGCTCGTCACCGCCGCCGCGACCTTGAACATGAGCGCGGAACCCATCTTGCGCGCGAGATACGGGGTGCGCTGCGTGAGGTCGAAGTGCTCGGTATGCAGGCGCCAGGTGTCGCGCATCTGCGGCAGCGTCGCGCGCCCCCAGCCCACCTCCTCCATGGGCAATGCATCGGCATACTCGAGGAGCAGGATCTCCGCGGCTGAGGACGCGATGGGCAGCGCGCCCATGAGCGCGAGACCCGAGCCATCGGGCAGCGGCGACATCGTCGTGGGCAGCTCCGGCAGCGAGCAACGCTCGCCGCGGCCGTACGCCGTGCACAGCGCAGGCGAGCAGCATTGCAGGACCGACTGCATCGCGTCGAACGACGGCTTGAGGTCGCGCGTGATGCGATTGAGGTCGCCGCCCGCGCGCTCCAGCACGCGCGTCTGCGCCACCATCGGATCGAGCCTGCACAGCCCCGCCTGCAGCGGATGGAACAGCGGATCGACCTTGACGTCGGCGCGCGAGCGGAAGGTGTAGCCGCAATTGGGCGCAAAGCCCTCGATCAGCGCCTGCGCCGTGACCTGGGTGCGCTCCATGAGGTCGGCGTAGACGTAGATCGGCGGACATCCGAGCGCGGCGGCGGCCTGGCCCTCGCTTGCGTAGCGGCGGTAGTACGTGCCCATGATTTTCGCGAGCACGGCGCCCCGCAGGGTGAGGGCGCCCGGCGGCTGCCGCCATTGGGGCCAGGGCGAAGGCGACCAGTGCGCGAGCTCGGCAGCGGACGGAATGGGCGTGCGCACGCCGTGGCGGCTCACGATCACGAGCTTCACCAGCACCTCGTCGGCCTGCGTCGACGAAGGGGCGAATGTGAACGTGGGCCAGGTCGACATCTGCGCCGCAGCGAACGGTGCAGCGAAGAGTGCGACGATTCCCGCCGCGAAGCATGCAAGCGATCTCATCGCTCGCACTGTATCGCAGTCATGGCGCGACATTCTTCAGTGCAATGGACCACATGAAGTCGACCTTCAGCAATCTGGCAAAGTAGGGATCGTTGGGCGAGCGATATCCGTCGTTGTAGACGTGACCGAAATCGGCCGAGCCCGGCACCTTCGGATCGAACGCGGGATACGCCGCGCGGCGATGGCAATTCTGGCAGTTGGCACGAGTGCCCGCCATGGGATCGGCCGGGAACGCCTGGGCACCGGCGCATGCGGTCCACCCAAACGCGATGGCAATCACCAGGCGGGCAGCGGGCATGGACGAAGCCTACCAACGGCGGCGCCCCGCCGCCAGCGGCAGGCAGCGAAGGGGTACCGGGCGCAGGTTGATTTGCATCAGGGCCGGCCCCGCGCGCCGCAGTATCATTCTTCTCCCCCAAAGGAGACCGCCATGAGCCAACGAGAAGTCGTCATCCTGTCCGGCGTTCGCACCGCGATCGGCGATTACGGTGGAAGCTTAAAGGACGTCCCGCCGACCGAGCTCGGCGCCACGGCCATCCGCGAAGCGATCGCCCGCGCGAAGGTCGATCCCGCGGAGATCGGCCAGACCGTGATCGGCAACGTGATCCACACCGAGCCCAAGGACATGTACATTTCGCGCGTGTGCGCCGTGAACGGCGGCGTGCCGCACGAGTCCGGCGCCATGACGGTGAACCGCCTGTGCGGGAGCGGGCTGCAGGCGATCGTGTCGGCCGCGCAATACATCCTGCTCGACGAGACCGATTGCGCGATCGGCGGCGGCACCGAGAGCATGAGCCGCGCGTTGTACGGTTCGTCCTCGCAGCGCTGGGGCGCGCGCATGGGCGACGCCAAGATGATGGACATGATGACGGGCGCGCTCACCGATCCGTTCGACACGGTGCACATGGGCATCACGGCGGAGAACGTCGCGGCCAAGTGCTCGATCTCGCGCGCGGTGCAGGACGAGTTTGCGGTCGAGAGCCATCGCCGCGCGCACAAGGCGGTCACCGCGGGCCTCTTCAAGGACCAGATCGTCCCGGTCGAGATCAAGACGCGCAAAGGCCCGGTGATGTTCGACACGGACGAGCACGTCCGCGCCGATGCGTCGCTCGAAGGCATGGGCAAGCTCAGGACCGCCTTCCAGAAGGACGGCACCGTCACCGCCGGCAACGCGTCGGGCATCAACGATGCGGCCGCCGCGATCGTGATGATGGAACGGTCCGCCGCGCAGAAGCGCGGATTGAAGCCGATGGCGCGGCTCGTCTCCTACGGCCACGCGGGCATCGATCCCAAGATCATGGGCCTCGGCCCCGTCTCCGCCGTGAAGCGCGCACTCGCCAAGGCCGGCCTCAAGATCTCCGACCTCGACGTGATCGAGTCCAACGAGGCGTTCGCCGCGCAGGCGCTCGGCGTGTCGAAGGAGCTGGGCCTCGACCCCGCCAAGGTCAATCCCAACGGCGGCGCGGTCGCGCTCGGTCACCCGGTGGGTGCGACGGGCGCGATCCTGACGGTCAAGGCGATGTACGAGCTGCAGCGCACCGGCGGCCGCTACGGGCTCATCACGATGTGCATCGGCGGCGGGCAGGGCATCGCCGCGATCATCGAGCGCCTGTAACGAGTCTATCGAACAAGGACGCGACCGCAGCGCGGTCGCGTTCCACCCTACTTAATCCGGTCGAGCTTGGCCGCGTACAGGTCGTGGTCCTTGCGCGAGGTGCTGTTCTTGAGCGCGATCGCCAGGTGCCTGCGCGCCTCGGCGGTCTCGCCCAGTCCGACCTGCGCGACGGCGAGCCAGAAGTGAAACTCGTGATAGTCGGGTGAGCGCGCGATCTCGCGCTCGAACGACTTCTTCGCCGCGGGCAGGTCGCCCGCGCGCATCGCAGCCATCCCGCGATTGAAGTAGGCGAACGGCGGCTCGGGCTCGAGCTTCGCGAGCGCCGCCGCGAAGCGCGCCGACTCGTCCGCCTTGCCGGCGTCGGCCAGGACGCGCACGAGATTGGCGAGCGCCTGCGTGTTGTCCGGCTCGTTCAGGACGACGTGACGCAGCACGCTTTCCGCCTGCGTGAGGTCGCCGTGCCTGTGGTACACCGCGCCCAGCGTGTTGTACGCGACGAGGTAGCGCGGCGATTGCAGCATCGCCTCGCGCGCGAACCAGTAGGCGTCGTCGACCCTGCCGGCCGCCATCGCCTCGACGGCGCGGTTGTTCATGTACATCGCGACGACAATGTCCTCGGCGATGACGCGCGAGCGCACGCTGCGCATGTCCTCCGGCGGCAGGAAGTCGATGACGAGCCCTTCGCTCTCGACGGGCTTCTTGCCCAGGCGGCCGGCGTAGTTCATGTCGTCCGCGCGGCGCTTGCCGAGCACCAGGTTCACGTGACCGATCGTGAGGTAGATGTTGCCCGCGCGCGCCCAGGCATCGTCGACGAACACCTTCTGGTACTCGAGCGGCACGTCGAGCGCCTTGGCGAACGCCGCCGTCATGATCACGAGCGAGAGGCAGTTGCCGGCGCGCGCCGAGAACGCCTCCGACGCGTTGCGCGTCATCGCCGAGTCGTATTCGAGCTTGAGCTCGCCCGTGGCGAGCAACGCATCGACCAGTGCCAGCTGCCGGCCGCGCAGCTTCACCCGCGGAGCGATCTCCTTGTCGATGTAGCGGCGCATGTCGTCGGTCAGCGCGAACACGTGCGCGCTGTCGATGGGGGCGGACGGCGCCGCGAAACGGGCGTCGTCGAAGAAGCGTCCTTGCGACGGCGCTTCCCGGGGCGCCTCGGGCACGCTGGCGCAGGAGGCGAGCAGGACTGCAAAAAGAATGGCGATCGCGCGTGCCATGGTGCCGTGCTCCTCGCGGATCATTCTATGCCCGGTGCGCGGTCGGCTACAATCCCGTGCTTAGGGTCAGGTTCGAATTCCCCGGGGATCAGTGCGCACGTTCCAGTGGTTTCGGGAAATTCGAACCTGACCCTTTTTGCCGCCATGTTCGCCTTCTTCGAATCCCGCATCCGGCCCACGGCCATGCCGGAGGCGCCGCCGCCCGGTGGCCTCCTCGCGTTCTACTGGCACTTCGTGCGCCAGACGAAGAGCCTCTACGCGGCGATGTTCGCGACCGGGCTGTGCGTCGCGCTGGTCGACACGGCCATTCCCGTGTTCATCGGCAAGCTCGTGACGCTCATGGGCGCCGCCGACCGCGCCGCCGCGTTCGCGGCCGCGGTGCCGATGCTCGTAGGCATGGGCGCGGTCATCCTCATTGGCCGCCCGCTCACGCTGCTCGCCGACAGCCTGGTGCGCAACAACGCCGTGTTGCCCGGCGTCACGAGCCTCATCCGCTGGCAAAGCCACTGGCACGTCGTGCGCCAGAGCTGGCCCTTCTTCCAGAACGACTTTGCCGGCCGCATCGCCAACCGCGTGATGCAGACCAGCAACGCGCTGCGCGAGTCGGTGGTCTCCTCGATCCGCGCGATCTGGTACATCGCCATCTACGGCCTCTCGGCGCTGGTGCTGATGGCGCTCGCCGACTGGCGCCTCGCGATTCCCACCGTCCTCTGGTTCGCGGGCTACGTCTTCTTCCTGCGCCACTTCGTGCCGCGCATGCGCGACCTCGCGAAGGTGTCGTCGGAGGTCCGCTCGCACGTGATGGGCCGCGTGGTCGACAGCTACACGAACATCCTCACGGTGAAGCTCTTCGCCCGCGCCCGCGACGAGGACGCCTACGTGCGCGAGGTGATCGACGAGCACACCGCGGCCATCGCCGCGCACATGCGGCTCATCACCCGCTTCATGGGCACGCTCGCGGTGATGAACGCGGCACTGCTCGTGGCCACCGCGGGCATCGGGATCACGCTGTGGGGGCAGGGCCTCGTGAGCGCGGGCATCGTCGCCACCGCGCTGCCGCTCGCGTGGCAGATCGCCAACGTCGCGGGGTGGGTGAGCTGGGAAGTCACCGGCATCTTCGAGAACATCGGGGTCGTGCAGGAAGGCATGGAGACCATCGCCGTGCCCCACGCCCTGGTCGACCGCAAGGACGCGCGCGAGCTGCGGGTCACGCACGGCGAGATACGCTTCGACCACGTCACGTTCACCTACGGCCGCAGCGACGGCCGGCGCGTGCTCGACGAGCTCGACCTCGTCGTGCGTCCGGGCGAGCGCGTGGGACTCGTTGGCCGGTCGGGCGCGGGCAAGTCGACCGTCGTGAACCTGCTCCTGCGCTTCCACGAGCTCGAGCACGGCAGCATCCGCATCGACGGCCAGGACATCCGCGAGGTCACGCAGGAGAGCCTGCGCACCGCCATCGGCATGGTGACGCAGGACACCTCGCTCCTGCATCGCTCCATCGCCGCCAACATCGGTTACGGGCGCCCCGGCGCGTCGCGGGAGGAGATCGAGACCGCGGCCCGGCGTGCGCAGGCGCACGAATTCATCGGCGATCTCATGGACTGGAAGATGCGCACGGGCTACGAGGCGCACGTCGGCGAGCGCGGCGTCAAGCTCTCGGGCGGCCAGCGCCAGCGCATCGCCATCGCACGCGTGATCCTCAAGAACGCGCCCATCCTCGTGCTCGACGAGGCGACCTCCGCGCTCGACAGCGAGGTCGAGCTCGCGATCCAGGACCAGCTCCTCGGGCTCATGGAAGGCAAGACGGTGATCGCCATCGCGCATCGCCTGTCGACCATCGCGCGCATGGACCGCCTGGTGGTGCTCGAGCAGGGACGCATCCTGGAGGAAGGCACGCACGACGCGCTCCTGGCGCGCGACGGCCACTACGCGCTCCTGTGGAAGCACCAGTCGGGGGGATTCCTGCCCGATCACGTGCCCGACGTCGACATACCCGAGATCGTCGAGGAGGGGCCGATCGACGACATGCGCGCCGAGGAGCAGCCGGAGCCGTCCACCGATGACCAGCCGCACGGCGTGCGTTAGCGCGCTCCGAAAGCTGGTCGAGCGTGGCCGCGTTGGCGAAGGGCCGCCCCGAGCCAACGCCGAGCCCCCTCGGGGGGCAGCGAGAGACGTCCTTGCCGTTGTCGCGTGCGTGGGGGCTCTTTTCCTGCTCGGCGCATGCGTGTCGATCACCGCCGATCCGCGCGCGATCCTCGCGGGACCCGACGGCGTGGAAGTGCGAACGCTGCCGTGCGAGGCGGCCGTCGGTGCGGTGCGCCGATGGTTTCCCGCTGCGTCGCCCCCGGGGGCGCGCGGTGCCGAGCTCGATCCCGCGCGCATCCGCGTCCTGACCTGGAACATCCACAAGCAGGACGACGCCGGCTGGGACGCAGACCTCGCCCGTTTCGCTGCCACGCACGACATCGTGCTCCTGCAGGAAGTGACCCTGGCGGATCCCCTGACGGACATCCTGCGCGCGGCCGGTCTGCGCTGGGTGATGGCAAGCTCCTTCGTCTACAACGGCAGCGACGTGGGCGTGGTCACGGCCGCACGCGCGCCGACCGTCGCGCACTGCACGCAGCGCGTGGTCGAGCCGCTCATCCGGCTGCCCAAGTCGTCGGTCGTGACGTGGTTCCCGCTCGCAGGATCGGACCGGCTCCTCGCGGTCGCCAATCTCCACTCGATCAACTTCGCGCTCGATCGCGATGCATACGAGGCGCAGTTCGCCGGCATCGTCGAGACGCTCGCGCATCACCAGGGCCCTTTGATCGTCGCGGGGGATCTCAACACGTGGACCGATGCGCGCGCAAGCGTGCTCGCGGACGTCGCGCGCAGGCTGCGCCTCACCGAGATTCCGTTCGATGCCGGACGCTCGCGCTTCTTCGGCCGCGAGGTCGATCACATCCTCGTGCGCGGGCTCGCGGTGGAGTCGGCCACCGCGATTGCCGTGCGCTCGTCCGACCACAATCCCGTGCAGGCGGTGTTGCGCGTTATGCCCGCGTCCGCGGCTTCGGCGCTACCATAGCTCCCCCGCGCCTCCGCCTTTTCGTGTCCAAACCAATCCCATGACCTCCCAACGCCGCCTGCTTGCGTGCGCCCTCGTGGCCTCTGCCCTCGTCCTCACCGCTTGCGGCAAGTCCGACCCGCCGCCCGCCAAGACTGCCGCCGCACCCGCGGCACCTGCTGCGCCCGCACCTGCTCCAGCGCCCGCCGCACCCGCACCCGCCCCCGCGACGGCCGACCCCAACGCGGCGATCAAGCGTGCCGCGTCGGAAGTGTGGATCTTCGCGTTCCCGCTCGTGCTCACCGACGTCACGCGCGAGGTCCAGGGTGCGGGCACGCCGGTCAACACGTTCCGGCATCGGCGCACGATTCCCGATGCCGCTTCCGCCGACGCGCCCGCGCCCAACGCCGACTTCCTCTACTCGCAGGCGTGGCTCGACCTGTCGAAGGGTCCGGTGATCCTCACCGTCCCCGAGACCAAGGGCCGCTACTACCTCCTCGCCCTGCTCGACTCGTACACCAACGTCGTCGCGTCGATCGGCAAACGCACCACCGGCACCGAGAAGCGGCAGTTCGCCATCGTGGGCCCAGGCTTCAAGGGATCGCTGCCCGAAGGCACCTCGGAAGTGCGCTCGCCCACCGATCTCGCATGGATCTTCGGGCGCACCGCGGTCAGCGACAAGGCCGATCTCGCCAACGCGGTGAAGATCCAGGACCAGTACAAGCTCGCGGGTCCCGCGCTGAAGAGCACCCCCACGGCGAAAGGCGCGGCGCCGGCCAAGGGCGCGACAGAAGCGAAGGGCTCGCCCCGCGACCAGGTCGCCGCGATGAACGCAGCAGCCTTCTTCGGGCGGCTCGCGGCGTTGCTGCCCGGGAATCCGCCGTCGAAGGAGGACGCGCCCGTCGTCGAGAAGCTGAAACTGATCGGCATCGTGCCCGGCAAGCCCTTCGACGCATCGAAGCTCGACCCCGAGATCGTCAAGGCGCTCGACGCCGGCATCCAGGACGCGATCAAGGCCGTGTCCGGTGCCGCGGGCGGGCTCGCGGGCGCGGACATCCGCAACGGATGGAAGGTGGATCGCGCGCTCGGACGCTGGGGCAACGACTATGGGCGCCGCGCGATCTCCGCGTGGAACGGCATCGGCGCCAACGCGCCCGAGGACGCGATCTTCTTCGCGAGCGATCTGGGCAGCGGCAAGAAGCTCGACGGCGCCAATCGCTACGTGCTGCACTTTGACGCGAAGGAGCTGCCGCCGAGCGAGGCCTTCTGGTCGCTCTCCCTCTACGACGACAAGCAGCGCTTCGTCGCCAACCCCGCGAACCGGCACAACCTCGGCAGCAACGACCGCCTGCGCACGAATGCGGACGGGTCGCTCGACATCGTCCTGTCCAACGTGAACCCGGGTGGCGACGCCAACTGGCTGCCCGCGCCCAAGGGTCCGTTCAACGTCCTGCTGCGAGTCTACTGGCCGAAGCAGGAAGCGATCGACGGACGCTGGAACCCGCCCGCCATCAAAGCGGCGTCCTAGGGACGCGCCGCCATGCGGCTTCCCGATCTCCTCGCGTCGAAGGCGGGCCGCCTCACGACCTTTTTCATGCTCTACATGACCGAGGGCATTCCCCTCGGTTTCACCGCCACCGCGATCGCGACCCAGATGCGCCGCCAGGGTTTGGGACCGGTGGCCATCGGCGCCTTCGTGGGATCGCTGTATCTGCCGTGGGCGTTCAAGTGGGTCATGGGACCGTTCGTCGACGCCTTCAGCTCCGATCGCTTCGGCCGCAGGCGCACGTGGATCCTCGCCACGCAGATCGGCATGATGGCCACGCTCGTATTCGCCATGCCTGTCGACTACGTCGCGCAGATCGGGCTCTTCACCGCGATCATCTTCCTGCACAACGCGTTCGCCGCCACGCAGGACGTCGCCATCGACGCGCTCGCCGTGAGCGTGCTGCCCGAGCACGAGCGCGGTGTGGCCAATGGATTCATGTTCGCGGGCGCGTCCATCGGGCAAGCCGTGGGCGGCGCGGGCGTGCTGTTCCTCACCGCCGTGATGCCGTTCGGCTCGACCTACATCTTCGTGGCCGCCACGATCCTGATGGTCACGGTCTTCATCGTGCTGCCGCTCAAGGAGCCGCCCGGACCGCCGAAGATCGCCACCGGCAAGAGCCCGCTCGCCGCGGTGGGTGCCGACCTCGCGCGCTTCGTGCGCGAGGCCTGGCGGGCATTCACGGGATCGCGGCCCGCGCTGGTCGGTCTCGTGGCCGCGCTGCTGCCGTTCGGCGCATACGCGCTCTCGCTCGCGCTGCAGTCGAACCTCGCGGTCGAGCTGGGCATGGACGACAACGCGATCGCCCAGTTGAACCTCGTATCGACGGTCGTGTTCGCGCTCGCCTGCGTCGCGGGCGGATGGGTGTCGGATCGCTTCGGGCGGCGCAGCTCGCTCGCGTTGTTCGTGTTCCTCACGGTGGTTCCCACGCTCTGGCTCGCCTACGCCATGCAGCAGGCGGGATGGATCATGCCGATCGACGTCAAGAGTCCCGACCGCCCCGCGCCGGACGCCGCGCTGGTGACGACGTTCTGGCTGGCGGTCATCGCCTTCAACGTGTTCCAGGGCCTCTACTACGGCGTGCGCTCGGCGCTGTACATGGACGTGACCACGCCCGCGGTGGCCGCCACGCAGTTCACGGCGTACATGGCGCTGTCGAATCTCGTGATCACGTACACGTCGTGGTGGCAGGGACTTTCCATCGTGTCGTGGGGCTATCCCGTCACCCTGGTGATCGATTCCGTGGCCGGGCTCGCGGTGCTGTTCCTCCTGCCGTTCATGGCGGCACGACGGGAGGCGGCGCAGTCGGGCGTCGCGCCCGTGCGCAACTGACGCGCACGTCTTTCGCGCCGGTTGTCGATTCCGGCATGGCTCGATCGTCGTAGTGGCATGGGCCCCGGAAAGTCCCGGGTGCCCCGGTGAACCACGAAAGGAGATCGGCATGCGATTCATGGTGATGGTCAAGGCAACGGCAGAGTCCGAGGCCGGCGTGATGCCCGACCGCAAGCTCATGGAAGACATGGGCAAGTTCAACGAGGAGCTCGTGCGCGCCGGCATCATGCTGACGGGCGACGGCCTCAAGCCCAGCTCGAAGGGCGCGCGGGTGGTGTTCAACGGGACGAGCCGCAAGGTGCTCGACGGCCCGTTTACGGAGACCAAGGAGCTCGTCGCGGGCTTCTGGATCTGGCAGGTCAAGTCGCTCGACGAGGCCATCGAATGGGTCAAGCGCTGCCCCAACCCGTTCACCCGCGGCGAATCCACGATCGAGATCCGGCCGTTCTACGAGGCCGAGGACTTCGGCGCCGAGTACACACCCGAGCTGCGTGCGCAGGAAGAGCGCCTGCGCGCGCAAATCGACTCCCGCAAGTAAAGGAGGAACGAACATGAGAGTCGAACCGTATCTTTTCTTCGAAGGCCGCTGCGACGAGGCGATCGCGTTCTACAAGGAGGCCCTCGGCGCTGAAGTGACGATGCTGACGCGCTACAGCGAAGCCCCGGACCCGCCGCCGCCGGGCATGCTGCCGCCCGGCTCGGACAACAAGGTGATGCACGTGAGCCTCAAGATCGGCGAGTCGACGGTGATGGCGTCCGACGGCATGTGCAGCGGCAAGACGTCGATGCAGGGATTCTCGCTCAGCGTGACGGTCGGCACGGAAGCCGAGGCCGATCGCGTGTTCGCGGCCCTGTCGGCGCAAGGCCAGGTGACCATGCCGCTCGGCAAGACGTTCTGGTCGCCGAAGTTCGGCATGTGCAACGACAGGTTCGGCGTGGGCTGGATGGTGATCGTCTACGCATGAAGCCGCCGCACGCCGATCCGTCGTTCCGCCAGCCGCCCGCGGCCCTCCCTCTCCCCGCCCACGGGGAGAGGGCAGGGGTGAGGGGACAACTCCCTCTCCCCGCCCACGGGGAGAGGGCCGGGGTGAGGGGCGACCTCCCTCTCCCCCACGCGGAGAGGGCCGGGGCGAGCGGCACCTCCCTCGGCCGCCGCTGGTTCCTCGCGGTCGCGATCCGCAGCGCCGGGTGACCCGCGACGCGACCCACAAGGCAATCGAAGCCGTCTTTCGCATCGAGTCGGCGCGCATCATCGCGTCGGTCTCGCGCATGGTGCGCGACGTCGGAGTCGCCGAGGAGCTCGCCCAGGACGCCCTCGTCGCGGCGCTCGAGACATGGCCGCGCGAGGGCGTGCCCGGCAATCCTGCGGCGTGGCTCATGACCACTGCGAAGAACCGTGCTCTCGACCGCCTGCGGCAACGCAAGCTCCACGCCGAGAAGGAGGACGCGCTCACTTACGAGATCGAGACGCAGCTCGCCGACGCGCAGCCCGCCGTCGATGCGGTGCTGCGCGACGACATCGGCGACGACCTCCTGCGTCTCGTCTTCACGGCGTGCCATCCGTTGCTCCCGGCGGAAGCGCGCGTCGCGCTCACGCTGAAGCTCGTCGGCGGACTGTCCACCGACGAGATCGCGCGCGCGTTCCTCGTGCCGGAGCCGACGATTGCGCAACGCCTCGTGCGCGCCAAGCGCACGCTCGCCGAGGCCCGCGTGCCGTTCGAGGTACCGGGGGCGGCCGAGCGCCGCGAGCGTCCCGCGGCCGTGCTCGAGGTGATCTACCTCGTGTTCAACGAAGGCTACGCCGCGACGTCGGGCGCGAGCTGGATGCGTGTGGACCTGTGCGAGGACGCGTTGCGACTCGGACGCATGCTCGCCGTGCTCATGCCGGACGAATCCGAGGTGCACGGCCTCGCGGCCCTGATG
>CAZIZD010000062.1:0-253 GCA_964543615.1 uncultured Alcaligenaceae bacterium
TCGACGACCTGTTCGAGCTCGAGGACACGCTCTCGAGGGAGATCGCGGACCGGGTCATTCCCCTGGTCAGGCAGCGGGAGCTGCAGCGCGCCCGCGCGAAACGGCCCGAGAACCTGACCGCCTACGAGCGGACGCTGCGCGCCATCGACGACATTCACCGGAGCTCCCCGGAGAACCTGCAGAACGCGCACGACATGCTGATCGCCGCGATTGCCTCCGACCCGCAATATGCGGCGCCGCACGCGTGGCTCGC
>CAZIZD010000062.1:263-6150 GCA_964543615.1 uncultured Alcaligenaceae bacterium
CGCTCTACCACGTGCGACGGGTGGGGCAGGGATGGTCCGCCGATCGCACCGCGGACGTGGACGCGGCCAATCGCGAGGCCGCGGCCGCGATGGAGCGCGACGAGACCAACTCGTGGGTGCTCGCGGTCAACGGGCTCGTGCAGGCGTATCTCAACAAGGATCTCGACTCCGCATTGGCGCTGTACGACCGTGCGCTCGCCATCAATCCGAGCGAAGCGTCCGCGTGGGCCTGGAGCGCGGCCGCCTGCGCGTGGCTCGGTGACGGCACGGAGGCCGTGCGCCGTGCGCCCCGGGCGATCGAGCTATCGCCGTTCGATCCCGCGATGTACTCGTTTACATCGATGGCCGGCATGGCGTACCTTGTGGCGGCGGATTACGAGGTGGCGCTCGCGTACCTGAAGAAGTCGCTCCGCCTCAATCGCATGTTCAGTTCCACCCATCGGCTGCTCACGATTGCGCTCGTGTTGCTGGGCCGGCAAGAGGAGGCGCGCGCTGCAGCGCGAGAGTTGCTAGCGATCGAACCCTCGTTGACCGTGACGGGCTTCACGCAGAGGTTTCCCGGCGCCGCGATGCCGCAGTCCTCAGTCTTCGCCGGGGCGTTGTTGCAAGCGGGGATTCCGCAGTAGCTGGCGGGCTTGGTCGCTGGGGCGGCTGAGGCGCGCGCCTGCCCCCTTGGAGTGATTCAACTTCGACAACGACAGGAGGTTGCCATGGGTGCGTGGTACAGCAACGAAAGCAGCGAATCCAGCGAATCCAGCGAGTCGAGCGAAAGCAGCGAGAGCAGTGAATCGAGCGAGAGCAGCAGCGTCCGGTCGTACTCGGGCAGTCGCACCAACACGCTGCTCGCCCAGGCATTGTGGAACACGCAGGGCGAGCTGCTGCGGGGCATGCCTTCCCCGGGCGGCTACGACAGCAGCGTGCGGGCGCTTTCGGTCGAGCAGGGGCTCGGACGCTGGGCACCGGATGTACGCGCGAGGCTCTACCACTTCGAGCTGCAGTCCGCGCTGCACTTCACGCGGAATTCCAACAACAAGTGCAAGCTGTGGAAGCGAGTCGCAGGCCACAATGCGAGCGGCGCGATCGCGCAATACGCCGTGCTCGCGACGATGAATCGGCCCAAGTACGATGGCAACACGTCAGGGCCGGGCGGCAACCTCGCCACCGAGCTCGGGAAGGTCATGCAGTGGAACGCCCTGCGCGCCGACCGGCTCGCCGAGATCCTCACCCAGGTCGCGCCGCCCTACATGTTCTTCGCTGCCGTGCTCAACCTGCAGCCTGGTCGCCACCGCAGGACATTCGAGCTCATGTCGGTCGTGCAGTCCTTTGGGGCGGAGGTCATCCACCAGTTCAAGCACGCCTTTCGCGTCGTTCGTCCCGCCGATCGCTCCACGCTGATTCAACCGATCGTCATGACGCCGGGACACGGCAGCTACCCGGCCGGCCATGCCCTTCAGTGCCATCTGCAGCGGCGGGTCCTCGAATCACTGGTGGGCTGGAACGTTCCTTCCGAGCAGGCGAGCCTCGTCGAGAGGCTTGCCAATCGCATCGCTGAGAACCGTGTCGTCGCCGGCCTGCACTACGAGATCGACAACGTGGCAGGTGCCCAACTCGCGGCGGACATCGCTCCTTACTTCAACGACCGGGCGAGCGTGGCCAACTCGGCGCTGAAATGGCTGTACGACCTCGCAAAGCAGGAGGTCGCTGACCTCAAATATTGAGGCCGCACGGTCAGGGAAACAGCTTCCGCAGGAGTTCCTTGGGGCTCAGCGCGCCCGCGCCTACGACGTACTGCAGGACCGTGTCCTGCTTGACCAGGGGATAGCGGGCGGCTAGCTGGCGCTTGCTCGGGCCGAGGCCTTGCGGCGAGGCGGCGCCGTAGATTGCGCCCATCAGCGTGTCGATGGACACGTCCTTGACGCCCGCGGCCGCCGCAAATTCGTACGCAAGCGCGATCGCGCCCGCCACGAACGGGGCGGAGGCGCTGGTGCCTGAAATCCGCCGCGGTTGCGCTGCCGCCGATGCGGTGCCGAACACGCCCTTGCCGTGAGGTGCGGCTTCACCCGGCGCCACGGCCAGCGGCTTCGAGAAGGGCGGGTTGCTCGCGATGCGTAAGGGCCCTGCCGCAGAGTACTGCGCCGCCTCGCTGGTGGCGGGATTCCATGCGCCGACGGCGATCGTGTGCTTGCCGCACGCGAAGTCGTCGATCGTGCACGTGGGATCCGAGTGCTCGGGGGCGAAGCGCGATTGCGCACGACGGCCCTCCGGCCCCACGTCATCACGCCGGATCCACGCGTGCACCTCGGCGGCGACGCTGCCCGTGTTGTGAACGCGAATGCGCCAAGTGCCGGCGGGCGCCGGCGAGAACCCCGAAGGGGTAGGGATCGCAGTGTCGTTCGCCAGCAACGAGATCAGCGCGCGCCGATCCCCGTTGTCCTGGTCCGCATGGTCTGCGTAGCCGAAGGTCTTTCCGTTGCCGTCCACGATGGGCTGGTTGAAGAGGGGCGCGACGTAGGGACCATGCGTCACCCCGTCGGGCGCCGTGAGCGAGACGGCAAGCGTCGCGCCTTTGGGATACCAGATCTCGACTTCGTTGGAGGAAGGATCGTCGAAGGGGACGGCCCAATCCCAGGTCACGCTCGCGGTGGGGACGATGCTCGCGTGCGCATGACAATCGGCCTCGAAGCCGTTTCCGGCCGAGACGACCACGGCTCGGTTCGGGAGGCCGAGCTGCGCCTCGATGAACGTCTCGACCGCGCCCGTGCCGTCGTGCGCGCCCTTGTAGTTTCCGTAACTCAGGTTGACCACCGCCCGCTTCTGGCGATTGGACGCGTAGTCGAAGATGAAGGCGAGCGCGTCCATGACGTATCTGTCGAGCGCGGCCGGGTTGAAGTGCGCGAGCACCTGCGGCAGTTGCACGAAGACGACCTCGGCCTTGGGCGCGATGCCCTCGCGTCCCATGCACGAGCGTCCGTTGCCCGCCGCGATTCCGGCCACGCGGCTGCCGTGCGATGCACGCTCGCCCTTGCCGATCGGGTAGCCCAGGTCGTCGTACACCGCCTGCTCGTCGATCGCTCCAAGCGGCGTCATGCGCTTCTTGATGGCATCCTCGATGGCTGCTGCCTCGATCACACGGCCATAGCCGGGTGTCTTGGCAGGATCGCTGACCCAGCCGTTGTTGACGACGGTACCTGCCGTGACGGGATTCTGGTCCCAAAGCAACGCGACACGCGCGTCGTAGCCCGGCATGGAGGCGGGACCTTTGCGCACGAGAAAGTCCCGATGCGCGAAGGGGCAGCCGTCGTCGATGATCCCGATGATGACGCCGGCACCCGTGACGGCCTTCGACTTGCCGTAGGTCGCCGACGCGTGGACGCGGTCCAAGGGGAGTCCGGCCAATGCCGTGGGGCGCGTCAATGCATCGCCATCCAGTTGGAGAGCGGGAAGCGCCTGGCCCGAGAGGGCGATGCGCTCGACGAAGGGGATCTCGAGAATCTGCTTCAGCGTCTCGACCAGTGACTTCCTCGATCGGCGCGCCTTGTCCGCCACCTTGGAGGGGTCGTACGCATCGACCTCGATCCATGCGGGAATCTTGCGCAGGCGGAGCTTGGTTCGCTCCATCTCCGCGAAGATCACGGTGGCGACACGAAGCCCGAGCCTGTTGAATTGGGATTGAAGGTCGAGGGCGGTCCACCGCAGCGATCGGCGCGGGGCGGCGATGTGGACGACGAGAGGCAACGTGCGCGGCGGTGCGTGGGCCTCCGTATTCGGATCTGCAACGACGATGCCCGTGCGAAAGGCAAGCTCGCGGGTGTGCTTGCGGTCGATGAGGTCCAGGACGATCCGAAGGTCAGCATCGAGCCTCGCGCGGTCCTCGTCGAGCCAACCATGGAGGAAGGGCCTCGGCCGCTCAGGGGGCCGCTTCGAGGGCTCGGAACCCGCGCGTGATCCCATCTCATTCCTCCTCGGCTTGTGCGGGCGGCTCAAGTGTCGCCTGCGCCTCGATCATACCGCCGCATCGCGGCCGCGCAACGCAATCAGGGACGCGACGCCGCCCTCTCGCCCTGCGACCTCAGCGCATCCAGCGAGGCCCCCATCGTCAGCGCCTGCGGATCCACCTTCACGTGGATGAGCGCGGGCTTGCCTGCGGCCAGCGCGCGCTCGAACGCCGGCGCGAACTCCTCCGTGCGCACGACCGTCTCCCCTAGCGCCCCGTACGCGCGCGCCAGCGCCGCGAAATCCGGGTTGACGAGGTCGGTGCCCGACACCCGCGACGGATAGTTGCGCTCCTGGTGCATGCGGATCGTTCCGTACATGCCGTTGTCGAGCACGACGAACACGACGGGAAGTCCGTACTGCACCGCCGTGGCGAGCTCCTGGCCGTTCATGAGGTAGCAGCCGTCGCCGCTGAACGAGACGACCATGCGGTCTCCGTGCACGGCCTTGGCCGCGACGGCCGCGGGCACGCCATAGCCCATGGCGCCGGAGTAGGGCGCGAGCTGGGTGCGGAAGCCGCGATAGCGGAAGAGGCGGTGCAACCACACCGTGTAGTTGCCCGCGCCGTTGGTGAGGATCGCGTCGTCGGGCAGCCGCTCGTCGAGCCACAGCATGATGCGCCAAAGGTCGACGTTGCCCGGGACGGCGCGCGGCGCGCGCCACGCCTCGAACTCCGCGTGGGCCGCGTGCGCGGACTCGCGCCAGATCGCATTCGACAACGCAGGCATCGCGCTCCACGCGGCGAAAAACTCACCCGGCGTGGCGGCGATCGCAACCTCGGGCTGGTACACGCGGCCCAACTCGTCCGGCGAAGGATGCACGTGGACGAGCCGCTGCGAAGGGGAAGGCACGTCGAGCAGCGTGTAGCCGCTCGTGGTCATCTCGCCCAGGCGCTCGCCGAGCACCAGCAGCACGTCGGCTTCGCGCACGCGCGCGGCGAGCTTCGGATTGATGCCGATGCCGACGTCGCCCGCGTACTGCGCATCCCGGTTGTCGAAAAGATCCTGGTGACGGAACGCCACCGCGATCGGCAATCCCGTGGATTGCGCAAACGCTGCGAGCGACTCGCACGACGCGCGATCCCACCGGCTGCCGCCGGCGATGACCAGCGGCGATTGCGCCTGCGCGATCAGCGCATGCGCGGCGGCAAGTGCATCGCGGGCGGGTGCACTCGCCACCGCATCGACGCGAGGCGCATCGGCGCACGCCGCCTTCGCCGTCAGCATGTCTTCGGGAAGCGCGAGGACGACGGGGCCGGGGCGTCCCGACATGGCGATTCGATACGCGTGCGCGACGTACTCGGGAATGCGCTCGGGGCGATCGATCTGCGCGACCCACTTGGCGACCGGCCCGAACATCTGCCGGTAATCGATCTCCTGGAAGGCCTCGCGATCCATCATGTCGGTGCCCACCTGGCCCACGAACATGACGAGCGGCGTCGAGTCCTGCGCGGCCGTGTGGACGCCGATGGACGCGTTCGATGCGCCTGGGCCGCGCGTGACGAACACGACGCCCGGCCGGCCGGTGAGCTTGCCGTACGCCTCCGCCATGTACGCGGCGCCGCCTTCCTGCCGGCAAATCAGGAACTGAAGGCGGTCGCGCACGTCGTACAGCGCGTCGAGCACCGCGAGGTAGCTTTCGCCGGGCACGCCGAAGGCATGCGTGGCCCCCTGCGCGACGAGGTTCGCAACGAGGATCTCGCCGCCCGTGCGCTCACCGCCCATCGATCAGGTCCTCCCGGGCGACGATGAACACGCTGTCCTCCGACGAAGGTGTCGCGAGCCACGTCATGGGCAGGCGCGGAAACGCACTCTCGGCCGCGGCGCGGTTGTGGCCCACCTCGACCACCAGGTGGCCGCCGTGGTCGAGGAAGCGCGGCGCCTCCTTGACGAGC
>CAZIZD010000062.1:6160-14435 GCA_964543615.1 uncultured Alcaligenaceae bacterium
GCCCGTCGTCGCCGCCGGCGAGGGCGAGAACCGGCTCGCGCCGATACTCCTCGGGCAGCGCTTCCATCGCCATCGCGTCCACGTAGGGCGGGTTGCAGATGACGAGGTCGTAGCTCTTCTCCGGCAGGTTGGCGAAGAGGTCGGAGCGGATGAGGTTGATGCGCGCGGCGAGGCCGTAATCGCTCACGTTGCGCTGCGCGACCGCAAGCGCGTCCGACGATATGTCGACCGCGTCGATGTCCGCGTCGGGATAGGCATGCGCCATGAGGATCGCGAGGCAGCCCGAGCCCGTGCACATGTCGAGCGCGGTGCGCACCTTGTCGGGCGCGCCGACGTACGGCTCGATCGCGCCGGGGATGAGCTCGGCGATGTACGAGCGCGGGATGATCACGCGCTCGTCGACGTAGAAGCGGAAGTCGCCGAGCCATGCCTCGTGCGTGAGATAGGCCGCGGGGACGCGTTCCTCGATGCGGCGGGTGAGGAGCGCTCCCAGGCGTTCGCGCTCGTCCTGCGTGAGCCGGGCGTCGAGGAAGGGATCGAGCCGGTCGAGCGGGAGGTGCAGCGCGTGCAGGAGCAGGTACGCCGCCTCGTCGTAGGCCTCGGCGCTGCCATGGCCGAAGGCGAGCTTCGCATCGCCCATGCGCGACACGGCGTAGCGAAGCCAGTCGCGCAGCGTGACGAGTTCGTCGTGGGGGATCACGTCGCGAATGTTAGCGGACGGCTCACTTGAGCAGGCGCTCGAGAATGCCGCGATAGATGTCCGACAGCGGCTCGAGGTCGCTCGCCAGCACGCGCTCGTTCAGCTTGTGGATGGTGGCGTTGACAGGCCCCAGCTCGACGAGCTCGGGGCAGATGTCGGCGATGAAGCGCCCGTCCGACGTTCCTCCGGTGCACGACAGCTCCGGCACGCGGCCGGTGACGTCGCCGATCGCCTCGCTCGCGGCCTCGACCAGCCGGCCGCGGCGCGTGAGGAACGGCTTGCCCGATCCGGTCCACTGGATCTCATGATCGATGCCGTGCTTGCGCACGATCGCCTCGAAGCGCTGCATCAGCGACTCGCGCGTGCTGTCCGGCGAGTGGCGGAAGTTGAACGTCACCTCGAGCGCGCCGGGGATCACGTTGGTGGCGCCGGTGCCCGCGTGGATGTTCGAACACTGCCAGGTCGTGGGAGGGAAATACTCGTTGCCGTTGTCCCACACGGTTTGCGCGAGCTCCGCGAGGACCGGTGCCACGAGATGGATCGGATTGCGTCCCAGATGCGGATAGGCGATGTGCGCCTGCACGCCCTTGACGATCAGCGTTCCGGAAAGCGAGCCGCGGCGGCCGTTCTTGATCATGTCGCCGAGCGCGTCCACCGACGAGGGCTCGCCGACCACGCAGTAGTCGATGCGCTCGCCTCGCGCGGCGAGCCGCTCGACGACCTTGACCGTGCCGTCGACCGAGGGACCTTCCTCGTCCGACGTGACGAGCAGCGCGATCGATCCGCGCGGATCGGGATGCTGCGCGAGAAAGCGCTCGATCGCCGTGACGAAGGCGGCGAGCGATCCCTTCATGTCGGCCGCGCCGCGGCCGTACAGATATCCATCGCGCAGCACGGGCTCGAAGGGATCGGAGTGCCACGCGTCGAGAGGTCCGGTCGGCACGACGTCGGTGTGCCCGGCGAAGCACACGAGCGGCGACTGCCTGCCGCGGCGTGCCCAGAGGTTGGTCACGCCGTTGCTGACGAGCGTCTCGGCCTCGAATCCGAGCGGCGCGAGGCGCGACATGAGGAGCGCCTGGCACCCGGCGTCGTCGGGGGTCAGCGATCGGCGCGCGATGAGCTCGCGGGTGAGCGCGAGGGTGGGCTGTGCGTCGGCGTTCATCAATCGCCGATGTTATCAGGCACCGCGCTAGTGCGTGCGGTCGAGCAACTCCGTGTTGATCGTCATCGCTGCGAAATCGGCAGCGGGTGCCGCGGTCTCGCGCCCGTGCGACTCCATCGAATCGATGCGCGAGCCGGGGCTGCTCTGGTTGATGAGCCAAGCAAGGTTGGTGGGAGAGTCCGAGCCCGCCATCGCCTCCTCGTAGCCGATGACGCCGTCGAGGTACATGCGGCACAGGGCCTGCTCGAAGGTCTGCGAGCCCGGGTAGAGCGACTGCTCCATCGCCTCCTTGATCTGCGTGAACTCGCCCGTCTTGATGAGCTCGGCGATGAGGGCCGTGTTGAGCAGGATCTCCACCGCCGGCTGTTGCTCGCCATCGCGATTGCGGATGAGGCGTTGGCACACGATGGCGCGCAAGCCGATCGACAGGTCGGACAGCACCGCGGAGCGGGCGTCGTAGGGGAAGAGGTTGATGATCCGCGACAGCGCGTGGTAGCTGTTGTTGGCGTGGATGGTGGTGAGACAGAGGTGACCGGTCAACGTGTGCAGCAGCGCCGACTGCATCGTCTCCTTGTCGCGCACCTCGCCGACCATGATGAGGTCGGGCGCTTCGCGCAGCGCGTTCTGCAGCGCGTTGGCGTAGTCGGTCGTGTCGACGCCGATCTCCCGCTGGTTGACGATGCTCTGCTTGTGCTCGAACAGGTACTCGATCGGGTCCTCGATGGTGAGGATGTGGCCAGGCTTGGCGGAGTTGCGGTAGTCGATCATCGCCGCCAGGGTGGTCGATTTGCCGGAGCCCGTGGCGCCCGCCACGAGGATGAGGCCGCGCTTGGCGCCAATGAGGTCGAGCAGCACCGAGGGTAGCTTCAGCTGGTCGAAGGGCGGGACGTTGCTGCGCACGTAGCGGATCACGAGCGAGATCGTGCCGCGCTGGCGGAAGATGTTGACGCGGAAGTTGCCCACGGCGCGGTCGAGGTGGGAGAGGTTCATCTCCATCGTGTTCTCGAACTCGCGCGCCTGCTCCTTGTTCATGAGCTCGTAGGCGATGCGGCGGACGGTGTCGATGTCCATCGGCTGGGTCGAGACCGGCTGGACGACGCCGTTGACCTTGATGTTGATCGGAGCGCCGCAGGAGATGAAGAGGTCGGACGCCTGCTTCTCCGCCATCAGCTTGAACAAACGGTCGAGATACATGATTGCCCCTGGATGTGCCGCCGCGAACGCGCCGCTCGGCCGGCGCCGGGTCGTGCGGCCGCTACAATGGACGGCTGGCCCGGCTGAATGCCCGCAGTCCCCATGATAATGTCATGAAGCGACGCTTTCCACCTCGCCCCCTTCGCGATGGCCCGCGATGTGTGGCGGGTCAGCGTTTGCGCAAGCGCCAGCCCTCTAAATTCAATCACTTGAAGCAAGTTCCATGCTCGCAATCATCGGCGGCAGCGGGCTGACCCGGCTGTCGACTCTCGCGGTGGCCCATCGCGAAGTCGTGCGCACCCCCTACGGCGATCCGTCGTCGACCCTCCTGTTCGGGCAGATCGCGGGGCGTGACGCCGTGTTCCTCGCGCGCCACGGCCACGGGCACACCATCCCGCCGCACCGCGTCAACTACCGCGCCAATCTTTGGGCCCTGAAGGAGAAGGGGGCGCGGGCCATCGTCGCGGTGGCCTCGGTCGGCGGCATCGGCGGATGCCTGCCCGGCGAACTCGTGGTTCCCAACCAGCTCATCGACTACACGTCGGGACGCGAGGCAACCTTCTTCGAGGGCGGCGAAGGCAACGTCGTGCACGTCGATTTCACGCACCCCTACACGCCGGAGTTGCGCGAGCGTTGCCTCGCAGCGGCCGCGTACGCGGGCATCCCGGCCACGGACGGCGGCGTGTACGCGGCCGTCAACGGCCCGCGCCTCGAGACGGCGGCGGAGATCGATCGCCTCGAGCGCGATGGCGCGACCCTCGTGGGCATGACCGGCATGCCGGAAGCATCGCTTGCGCGCGAGCTCGGGCTTCCGTACGCCGCGATCTGCGTGGTGGTCAACCACGCGGCGGGGCGCGGGGACAGCGCCTCCGCGATCTCGATGGAAGGCATCTCGCAGGTGCTCGAGACCGGCATGGACAAGGTGCGGACCCTGCTCGAGCACGTCGCCGCTGGGATGGCATCGTGATCCGCGAGATCCTGCGCATGGGCGATCCGCGCCTGCTCGAGCGGTCGCGAGAGGTCGAGCGCTTCGGCACGCGCGAGCTTGCGGCGCTTCTCGCCGACATGCGGGACACGATGCATGCCGCGGACGGCGCGGGGCTCGCCGCGCCGCAGATCGGCGTGCCGCTGCGCGTCGTGATCTTCGGCGTCGAGAGCAATCCGCGTTATCCCGACGCCGAGCCCGTCCCCTACACGGAGCTCGTCAATCCCGTGCTCACGCCGCTCACCGACGAGGAGGAGGAGGGCTGGGAGGGCTGCCTCTCGGTGCCGGGCATGCGCGGCGTGGTGCCGCGCTACACGCGCCTGCGCTACGAAGGGTTCGACCCGCGCGGGCATCCGATACGGCGCGACGCCACGGGATTCCACGCGCGCGTCGTGCAGCACGAGTGCGACCACCTCGACGGCATTCTCTATCCGCAGCGAATCCGGGACATGCGCCGCTTTGGATTCACGAAGGTGTTGTTCCCGGATCTCGACGACGCGTCCGAATAAGAGCGGAGCGGGCCGGCGCAGCCGTCGCCTGCGTCAGGTCCGCAGCTCCTCGTACAGCGCCGTCTCCAGGCGCAGCAGCGCCTGCTCGTCGTGCAGGCGTGCCCCGTCGATCAGGAATACGTCCTCGGCACGGTCGCCAAGCGTGTTGATCTTGGCGCTCGCCACGTTCACGTTCGCCTTCGCGAGCGTGTAGGCGATGCGCGCGAGCAAGCCTGGACGGTCGGCCGCGACGACCTCGAGAATGTAGTGCGTACCCTTGTCGTCGGCGAACACTTCCACCGTCGGCGTGAGCGGGAAGTGCTTCACGCGGCGCGAGATGCGGCCTTCCGAAGGCGGCGTGAGCGGCCTCTGGTCCGCGAGCTCGCGCGTGAGCTCCTGCTCCACCATCGACAGCGTCTCGCGGTACGAGCCGCCGCGCTGCGTGGGATCGTTGAGCGTGAAGGTGTCGAGCGCCCATCCCGCGCGCGTCGTGTGGATCTTGGCGTCGTAGATCGACAGGCCCGCGCGGCCGAAGAAGCCCGCGAGCCGCGCGAACAGGAACGGCTGGTCGGGAGCGTAGACGAGCGCCTGCATGCCCGAGCCGTCGCGCGACAGCCGTGCCTTCACCACAGGGTCCGTACGTTCGACGCGCCAGTAGAGGTGACGCGCGTGCCATGCGATCTCCTCGGCGGTGTGGCGCTGGAAGTAGGGCGTGTCGAGGTGCTTCCAGAGCTTCTGCTCGGCATCGTCGGGAACGGCATACAGGCGCAACAGGCGCCGCGCCTCCACACGCCGCGCGTCCATGCTGTCCATCACGGTGCGCGTGGCCGCGGCGCCGCCCAGGATGGCGCGCGACGCGTGATAGAGGTCTTCGAGCAGCTTGCCCTTCCAGTTGTTCCACACCTTGGGGCTCGTGCCGCGAATGTCGGCGACCGTGAGGAGATAGAGCGCGGTGAGCTTGCGCTCGGTCTCCATCTTGCCCGCGAACGCCGCGATCACGGAAGGATCGGACAGGTCCTGCTTCTGGGCAGTCGACGACATCAGGAGGTGATTGGCGACCAGCCACTCCACGAGCGCGCAGTCTTCCTCGGCGAGCCCGTGCTCGCGGCAGAAGCGCCGCGCGTCCTTCGCCCCGAGCGTGGAGTGGTCCCCGCCGCGGCCCTTGGCGATGTCGTGGAAGAGTCCCGCGACGTACAGCACGTAGCGGCGCTCGAAGTCGGCGATGAGCCGCGAGCACAGCGGGTATTCGTGCGCGTGCTGCGCTTCCGTGAATCGGCGCAGGTTGCGGATCACCATCAGGATGTGCTCGTCCACCGTGTACACGTGGAAGAGGTCGTGCTGCATCTGCCCCACGATGCGGCCGAATACCGGCAGATACTGGCCGAGGATGCCGTACAGGTTCATGCGGCGAAGCCCGTGCAGCAGGCCGCGCTCGAGGCGGAACATCTCGATGAAGCGCTCGCGGTTGGCCGGGTCCGCCCGAAACGCGTTGTCGATGAGATGGCGCTCGTGCCAGATCGCGCGCAGCGTGCGCGCGGTCATCCCTTTGACCTCGCGGTACTTCTGCAGCGCGACGAAGGCGTCGAGCATGGCCGACGGACGGGTCACGAAGAGGCGCTCGTCGCGCATGTCCAGGAGTTCGTCGACCTGCTGGAAGTCGCCGTCGAGCGGAACCGGCTCCGTGGCCGCCGGATGCAGCTTCGCGTGCACGTTCTGCAGCAGGATCGTGTTGACCTGGCGCACGAGCTTCGCCGCGCGGTAGTAGCGCTGCATGAGCTGCTCGCTCGCTCGCTTGGCGGGCGTGTCGGTGAATCCCACCTGCTTCGCGAGCGCGGCCTGCGCATCGAAGACGAGGCGGTCCTCACGCCGGCCAAGGAGGTAATGGAGGCGGATGCGCAATCCGCCGATGAGCCTCTCCTGGCGCGCGACCGCGCGGGCCTCGCCGGCGGTCATGAGGCCGTTGCGCGCAAGCTCGCGCCAGGTGCTGCCGAAGCCCGCGGCGCGCGCGACCCACAGCACCGATGCAAGGTCGCGCAAGCCCCCGGGGCTCTCCTTGACGTTGGGCTCGAGGTTGTAGATGGCGTCCTGGTACTTCAAGTGGCGCTGCTGCTGCTCGAGCGCCTTCGCGTCGAAGAAGGCGCGCACGTCCATGCGCTCGTCGAAGCGGCGGCGGAACGCGCGGTAGAGACCCTTGGCGCCTGCGAGGAAGCGATGCTCGAGAAGGCTCGTGCGCACGGTGACGTCGGCGGCCATCTCGATCTCGCATTCCTCGACCGTGCGCACGGCATGCGACAGCTCGATGCCGATGTCCCACAGCGTCGCGAAGAAGTGCTCGATGCTCGCTGCGGGTGGTGCGCCGCTCGAGGGAAGCAGCACGAGAACGTCGACGTCGGAATGCGGGTAGAGCTGGCCGCGGCCGTATCCGCCCACCGCGACCGCGGCGAGGTCGCGCGGCATCGCGCAGGCCTCGAACACTCCGCGGATCACGCGGTCGACGAGGGCCGAATGGTCACGCAAGAGCCGCGCCGTATCGGGCGAGGCCAAGAACGCGTCACGCAGCGCGGCACGCGCATCGCGCAGCTCGGTGCGCCACGCCGCGATGCGCCCCGCAGAATCGTCCGTCGCCGGAGCCGGCGACTCGGACGAGGTCTGCGGCGTCGCCATCGCGGCGATCAGGAGGGAATGGGCGGGGGAGGGGGCGAGCCCGCGGACACCGTGAGCACTTCGTACCCGTCGTCGGTCACGAGGACCGTGTGCTCCCACTGCGCCGAAAGCGAATGGTCGGCCGTGACGATCGTCCAGCCGTCGGCGAGGCAGCGGATGCCCGGGCGGCCGGCATTGATCATGGGCTCGATGGTGAAGATCATCCCGGCCTGCAGCTTGAGGCCCGTGCCGGGGCGGCCGTAATGCAGCACCTGCGGCTCCTCGTGGAACTTGCGGCCGATGCCGTGGCCGCAGAACTCGCGCACGACGGAAAAGCCGTGGCCTTCCGCGAAGCGCTGGATGTTGGCGCCGATGTCGCCCAGATGCGCGCCCGGCCGCACGGTGCGGATGCCGCGCCACATCGCCTCGTAGGTGAGGTCGGACAGGCGACGCGCCTGGATCGACGGCTTGCCGATCGCGAACATGCGGCTCGTGTCGCCGTGGAAGCCGTCCTTGATCACGGTGACGTCGATGTTCACGATGTCGCCGTCCTTCAGCTTCTTGTCGCCCGGGATGCCGTGGCAGACGACGTGATTGACGGACGTGCACAGCGACGCGGGGTAGGGCGAATGCCCGGGCGGCGTGTAGTTGAGCGTGGCCGGCACGGTGCGCTGCACGTCGACCATGTAGTCGTGCGCGAGATCGTTGATCTGACGCGTCGTCACACCGGGCAGCACGTTCGGCGTGAGGTAGTCGAGCAGCTCGGAGGCGAGCCGGCCCGCGACCCGCATGCCCGCAATCTCCTCGGGCGTCTTGAGGTTGACGGAAACCTTGGTTCGATCAAGCACGGAGGAGCTCGTTGATGCTGGTCTTGGACCGGGTCCTGGCATCGACCTGCTTCACGATGACGGCACAGTACAGCTGGCATCCGTCGTTGCCCGAGGGCAGGCTGCCCGCGACGACCACCGATCCCGCCGGCACGCGCCCGTAGCTGATGCTGCCCGTGGCACGGTCGTAGATCTTGGTGCTCTGACCGATGAACACGCCCATGCCGAGCACGGAGTTCTCCTCGACCACCACGCCCTCGACCACTTCCGAGCGCG
>CAZIZD010000062.1:14445-14652 GCA_964543615.1 uncultured Alcaligenaceae bacterium
ATGAAGCAGTTGTCCTCGATGATCGTGGGATTGGCCTGGATGGGCTCGAGCACGCCGCCGATGCCCACTCCGCCCGACAGGTGCACGTTCCTGCCGATCTGCGCGCACGACCCCACTGTGGCCCACGTGTCGACCATCGTGCCCTCGTCGACGTAGGCGCCGATGTTCACGTAGGAAGGCATGAGCACCGCGTTGCGGGCGATGAAC
>CAZIZD010000063.1:0-912 GCA_964543615.1 uncultured Alcaligenaceae bacterium
GGAAGCCACGGCGGCAGGCTATCTCGTCACCCCCGCAGGCAAGGTGGCGCTCGTTACCGCCGCCGGCCAGGGCATGGGCCATGCATGCGCGATGCAGATGGCCGCGCAAGGCGCGACGGTCTACGCCACCGACGTGAAGGCCGAGCTCCTCGAAGGCTTCAGGGGCATGGCCAACGTCAAGACCGCCAAGCTCGACGTTCTGGACGACGAAGCCGTGCGCCGCACCTTTGCCGACCTCCCGCCGCTCGACGTGCTGTTCAATTGCGCAGGCTACGTCCACCACGGCACGGTCCTGCAGTGCACGCCCAAGGACTGGGATTTCAGCATGAACCTCAACGTGCGCGCCATGTACGTGTCGATCCAGGCTGCGCTTCCGAAGATGCTCGAACGCTTCGAGAAGACGGGCCGGGGCGCGTCGATCATCAACATGGCCTCGGTCGCGGGCTCGATCCGCGGCCTGCCCAACCGCTTCGTGTACGGCACGAGCAAGGCAGCGGTCATCGGCCTCACCAAGTCGGTCGCGGCGGACTTCGTGCAAAAGGGCATCCGTTGCAATGCGATCGCGCCGGGCACGGTGGACACGCCCTCGCTGGGAGACCGCATCAACGCGTTCGCCGACCCGGTAGAGGCGCGCAAGATGTTCATCGCGAGGCAGCCGATGGGACGCCTCGCCAGGGCGGAGGAGATCGCGCCGATCGTGATCTATCTCGCGTCGGACGAGTCGGTGTTTGCGACGGGACAGGTTTTTTCAGTGGACGGAGGGATGACAATATGAAACTCGTACGCTACGGCCCGGCCGGGAAAGAAAAGCCCGGCCTCATCGATGCCGACGGCAAGCTGCGCGACCTGTCGAAGAAGGTCAAGGACATCAACGGCGCGTCGCTCGCGCCCGGCGAGCTCGCCAAGCTCAAG
>CAZIZD010000063.1:922-14644 GCA_964543615.1 uncultured Alcaligenaceae bacterium
AAGAAGCTGCCGCTGGTGAAGGGCAAGCCGCGTCTCGGGCCGTGCGTGGCCACGCCTTCGAAGTTCGTGGCCATCGGCCTCAATTTCATCGACCATGCCAAGGAGACCGGCTCGCCCATCCCTGAGCATCCCGTCGTCTTCTACAAGACGCCCACGTGCATCGTCGGTCCCAACGACAACGTGATGATGCCCAAGGGCTCACAAGGCATCGACTGGGAGGTCGAGCTCGCCTTCGTGATCGGCCGTACCGCGCGCAACGTCTCCGAGAAGGACGCGCTGCGTTACGTCGCGGGTTATTGCGTCTGCAACGACGTGTCCGAGCGCGAGTTCCAGATGAAGAAGAGCGGCTCGCAGTGGAGCAAGGGCAAGGGCTGCGACACCTTCGGCCCGCTGGGTCCTTGGCTCGTCACCGCCGACGAGGTTAAGGAAGTGTGCAACCTCGACATGTGGCTCGACGTCAACGGCAAGCGCATGCAGACGGGCAACACCCGCACGATGATCTTCAACATCGCGCAGCTCGTGTCCGACGTGTCGCAGTACATGACGCTCCTGCCCGGTGACGTCGTCACCACCGGCACGCCGCCCGGCGTGGGCCTCGGCATGAAGCCGCCGCAGTACATGCATCCCGGCGACGTTGTGACCCTGGGCATCCAGGGACTGGGCGAGCAGCGCCAGAAGATCGTCGCGTTCAAGGGCAAGGCGTAATCGCGCCAACTTGGGCGGCGCTTCTCCCACTCCCGCTTGCGGTCAAGTCCGCTGCGGGAGGGCCCGGGGCCGCCCGAACGCGATCAGCGCGACGGCGCCCGCCACCGCGAGCGCCGCGCCTGCCCTCAACACGGTATTGATCGCCGCCGCGTCCGACGACGCGGCCATCGGCGAACCTGCGAGCACTTCCAGCGCAGCCGAGGCAACGGCCACGCCGACGGCCCCGAGCATGACGAGCGCCGTGAGCGTGACGCCGGAGGCCGCGCCCACCGAGTCCGCAGGCACGACCATCTGCGTGGCCACGCTCGACAGCGCCCACCCGAGTCCCAGGCCGATGCCGGTCACGAGGAAGAGCGGCGTGTACAGCCAGAGCGACGTCACGCTCGTAAGGCCGACGATGCCCGCCGCGCTGATCAGCATGCCGATCGCCATCAGCCTGTCGGCCGGCCACTTCTCCGCAAGGCGCCCCGACCAGTAGCTCGCGGACCCCGCGCCCGCGGAGAGCGCGAGGAACACGAGGCCCGACTCGAAGGGCGACATGCCGCGCGCGCCCTGAAGGTACAGCGCGGAGAACACGGCAACGAGGCAAAAGACGACGTTGGACAGCGACCCCGCGACAACCACCGCATCGAAGGCGCGATTGCGAAAGAGGTCGAGCGACACCAACGGAGACTTCACGCTTCCCTCGATCATCACGAACAGGACCAGCAGCGCGATGCCTCCGCCCAGCGTGCCCATCGTCGTGAGGGACGTCCATCCCCACGCTTCGCCGCGGTCGAACGCGAGGCTGATGCAGACGAGGCCGCCCGTCACCGCCAGCATGCCCGGAAAGTCGATGTGGCGGTCGGCCTTCTCGTCGCGCGTCTCCTTCACGTGGCGCAGCATTAGCCAGATCGCGGCGATGCAGAACGGCACGTTGATGAAGAACACGCCACGCCAGTTGAGGTATTCCGCGAAGGTCCCGCCCACGAACGGGCCGAGCGCCTGTCCGATCGCCGACACGCCCAGCACGACGCCGATGGCACGCGCCTGGCGCGCGCCGGAGAACGTCGCCGAGACGACCGCGATGGACACGGGAAAGATGAGCGCCGCACCGACGCCGTGGACCACGCGCGCCACGATCAGGAACAGCTCGCTCGGGGCGCTGCCGCACACGATCGACACGACCCCGAAGAGCGCGAGGCCGATCACGATCACGCGCCTGCGGCCGAAGATGTCGGCGAGCCGCCCGGCGGTGACCATGAGCGCGCCGATCGACAGCATGTAGCCGCTCACGACCCATTGGAGGTCGGTCGCCGGCACGGCGAAGTGCTTCGCGATGGCGGGAATCGCGAGGTTCAGCGCGAACCAGTCCATCTGCACGATGAGCATCGAGATCGCGCACGCCGCGATCACCAGCTTGTCGTCACGGCTGAACGCGAGATCCTCGTTCATATGCACTCCCGCGTTTCCGGCGGCGGGATGCCGCCGTCGAAAGGACGGCTACAGGGACGGCTACAGAATGCCCCTGCGCGCGAGACTCCTCATGAGCTCGCCCGCGCCGAGCGTCCATGGCGCGATCCTGTCGGAGGTGTCGACCCGGTTGACGAGCGTGCCGAGGAGCGGCGTCGAAACGCTCACGACGTCGCCGACCACGTGCGTGAATCCCTGGCCGGGGCCGTGACGGTCCTTGGTCGGCGCGAACATCGTGCCGAGAAACAGGACGAAGCCATCCGGATATTGGTGATTGGGGCCGATGGCCTGCGACACGAGGTCGAGCGGGTCGCGGCTGATCATGCCGATCGCGCTCGACCCGTCGAGCACGAAGCCATCGGGGCCCTCGACGCGCATGTCGAGATCGCATTGCCTCACGTCGCCGATGCCGAAGTGATCGTCGAAGAGGCGGATGAAGGGGCCGATGGCGCAGGAAGCGTTGTTGTCCTTCGCCTTGCCGAGCAGCAGCGCGCTGCGGCCCTCGAAGTCGCGCAGGTTGACGTCATTGCCGAGCGTCGCGCCGACGGTCTCGCCACGCGCGTTGACGGCCAGCACGATCTCGGGCTCGGGATTGTTCCACTCCGACTTGGGATGGATGCCGATGTGCGCGCCGGTGCCGACCGCCGACATGGGCTGCGCCTTGGTGAAGATCTCCGCGTCGGGTCCGATGCCCACCTCGAGGTACTGCGACCACGCGTTCTGCGCGATCAGCGCGTCCTTGAGGCGCGCCGCTTCGGTCGAACCCGGACGCACGCTCGACAGGTTGTCGCCGATGATGCCGACGATCGCGCGCCGCACGCTCTCGGCCCGCGCCGGGTCGCCGCGTGCCTGCTCCTCGATGACCCGCTCGAGCATGCTCGCCACGAACGTGACGCCTGCGGCCTTGATCGCCTGGAGATCGTTGGGTGCGAGGAGCCACGGCTTGCCTGGGTCGCGCACGCTTTCATCGGAATTGGCGAGCACGTCGTCGAGCCTGGCAATGACCGGAAGCGACGCGGCACGGCGCAGCGCGCCGGCAGGATCGTCGAGGTTCATGAGCATGCTCGACGTGGGCGCGACGGCCGACGCGTCGACGAGGTGGTCGCCGCGCACCGCCACCATCACGGCGCCGGCAACGGCGGGAACGAAAGCGCGGCCGACGAGCAGCGCGCGCTCGCGGTCGATGGGAAGAGTGGTCGCGGTGTCGGGCATAGCTGCCAAGTATTGCACGGCGGGCTATGCCAGAATAGACGCGATCCAGGGACGCGAATCAATTGGGGAGCCGGCGCGCGCAAGCGCGCGGGGACGTGCATGGGCATCGACATAGAATCCGCAGCGCAATTCCTCATTGCCGCGCGCAAGCGCGGCACGCCGGGCGCGCGCATGCCGGAAGCCTTCCGGCCCGCCACGATCGACGACGGCCTCGCGGTGCAGCGTCGCGTGAGCGAGCTCCTTGGCATGCCAATCGGCGGCTACAAGTGCTCCGTGCCGAGCGAGCCGCGGCCCGTCGCGTACGCGCCGATCTATGCGCCGACCATCGCGCGTTCGTCGCCGGTGACGTTGCGCGCGCCGGGTCCCACGCTGCAGGTCGAGCCCGAGATCGCCTTCGTGATCGGCCGCGACCTCCTGCCGCGCGGGACGCCCTACGAGGAGGGGGAGATCCAGGACGCCGTCAAGGAGGCGCGCTTCGTCCTCGAGATCGTGGGCTCGCGCTACACGGAGTTTCCCGGCGTGCCCTTTCCCGAGAGCCTGGCCGACGGCATCGCGAATGCGGGCCTGTTCCTCGGACCCGCCGTGCGCGATCCGTGGCGCCAGCCGCTCGGCGAGATTCCCATCACCGTGACCAGCGGCGGCAGGATGCTCCTGTCCAAGACCGGCCAGCACCCGGATCGCCATCCGTTGCGGCCGCTCTACTGGCTTGCCAACCATCTCGCGCAGCAGCGCACGCCGTTGCGCGAGGGCATGATCGTCACGACGGGCTCGTATTGCGGCCTCGTCGAGGTCTCGCTCGGCGAGCCGCTCACGTTCACGTACGGCGACCTGGGTGGCCTGTCGGCGGAGTTCAGGAAGTCATGAGCCTCGCCGGCCTCGGCATCGTCGCGATCTGGCACGGCATCGCGCCCGAGGCTCGCCAAGACTTCCTCGAATGGCACAACCGCGAGCACATGCCCGAGCGCGTCGGCATCCCGGGATTTCGCCGCGGGCGCCGATATGTCTCGGCCGACGAGGCGCCGGAGTACTTCAATCTCTACGAAGCGGACAGTGCCGAGACCCTCGGCGGGCAGGATTACCTCAACCGCCTCAACGCACCCACGCCGTGGACGCAGCGGGTGCTGCCTCACTTTCGCAACGTGTCGCGTGCCGTGTGCCGGGTGGCATTCACCAACGGCGTGGGCAGCGGCGGCATCGTGCTCACCATGCGCTTCGCGATCGACGCCGTGCGGCATGACGGCACCGTCGAGGCGCTGCGCCGCCGCATCCTGCCGCCGCTCGTGTATCGCAAGGGGATATGCGGCGTGCACCTCGGTCTCGCCGACGAGCAGACTAGCGGCATCGTGACGGCGGAGCGGCGGACGCGCGCGAACGATCCCGTGTCCGTGCCGCCGTGGGTGCTGCTGATCGAGGGCATCTCCGGCGCCGACGTCGACGGCGCCGCGGACGACGTGGCACCCACGCTCGCGGCGCACGAGGCGCGCGACGTGCAGCGCGGGGTCTACCGGCTCGAGAACACACGTCTCAAGACACCCTGGAGCGCCGGATGAGCCTCGTGCCTCCCATCGAATACGGCGACGCCTCGCCCGAGGTGCGCGCCGTCTACGACGACATCATGGCCACGCGCCGCGTGCCCTCCGTCAACAATTTCTGGAAGGTGCTGGCGCACGACCCCGCCAACCTCGCGCGCGTGTGGTCGCAGGTGAAGTCCGTGATGGCCGAGGGCGAGCTCGACCCGCTCGTGAAGGAGATGATCTACGTCGCGGTGAGCGTCACCAACAACTGCGAGTACTGCATCCACTCGCACACCGCGGCCGCGCGCGCCAAGGGCATGACGCCCGTGATGTTCCACGAGCTCATGGCCGTCGTCGCCCTCGCCAACGAGACCAACCGTTTCGCAGCCGGCTACCGGATCGACGTCGACGACCGCTTCCGCGATCCACTCGCCTAGATCATGAATCCCACCGACGCCTCGCGCCGCATGACGCAGGACCCCGCGCTGTTCCCGGAGATCGAGCCTTACGCGAGCGGCCGTCTCTCCCTCGATGCCGTGCACACCATGCACTGGGAAACGTGCGGCAATCCCTCCGGCGTGCCGATCGTGTTCCTGCACGGCGGACCGGGCGGCGGATGCCTGCCCCATCACCGGCGCTTCTACGATCCCGCGTTCTTCCGCATCGTGCTCTACGACCAGCGCGGGTGCGGCGCCTCCACGCCCAACGCCTCGGTCGTCGACAACACCACGCAGCACCTGGTCGCCGACCTGGAGCGACTGCGCGGGACGCTGGGCATCGAGCGCTGGGCTGTGTTCGGCGGCTCGTGGGGGTCGACGCTGGCGCTCGCGTATGCGCAGGCACACCCGGACCGCGTCACGGGACTCGTGCTGCGGGGAATCTTCCTCGCGACCAGGCGCGAGATCGACTGGTTCATGCACGGCATCGCCCACGTCTTCCCGGAGGCGTGGCGCACGTTCTCGACGTTCCTCCCGCCCGGGGAACGCGACGATCTCCTCGGCAACTACCACCGCAGGCTCAACGATCCCGACCCCATGGTCCACATGCCGGCGGCGCAGGCGTGGGACCGCTACGAGAGCGCGTGCTCGACCCTGCTGCCGCAGCCCGACGCCCTCGGCAAGTTCGACAGCGACGCGGCGGCGCTGGCCATCGCCCGGCTCGAGGCGCATTACTTCGTCCACGACGGCTTCCTGCGCGAGGGCGAGCTCCTCGCCGGGGTGCCGCGCATCCGGCACATCCCGTGTGCCATCGTCCAGGGCCGCTACGACATCGTGTGCCCGCCCGTCACGGCCGACGCGCTCGCCCGCGCCTGGCCCGAGGCCGAGTACGTCGTGGTGCCCGACGCGGGGCACTCCGTGCGCGAGCCCGGCATCGCCCGCGAGCTGGTCGCCGCCGTCCGCCGCCTGCAGCGCCGACTTACTTGACTTTGTCAACTATTCGGTTGAGCATGTCAACCGATGGAAGACGCGCGCATCGAGGCCATCCGGGGATTCAACCGCTTCTACACGCGGCGCATCGGCGTGCTGCACGAGGGCCTGCTCGACAGCCCCTGGTCGCTCGCGGAGGTCCGCGTGCTCTACGAGCTCGCGCACCGGCCTCGCGTCACCGCGCGGGAGCTCGCGCAGGACCTCGCCATCGACACGGGCTACCTGAGCCGGATGCTGAAAGCCTTCGAGCGCCGGGGGCTCGTGCGGCGCGAGGTGTCCGAGGCCGACGGCCGCGAGCGCCTGCTGTCGCTCACGAGCGAGGGACGGCGCGCGTTCGCGCCGCTCGAGAGGCGGTCGCGCAAGGAAGTGGCGGCGATGCTCGACCCGCTGCCCGAGTCCGACCGGGCGCGGCTCGCGGGCGCCATGGCGGCGATCGAGCGCATCCTCGAGCCGTCACCTTCCGCGGCGGCCCCCTTCCTGCTGCGCCCGCACCGGCCGGGCGACATGGGATGGGTGGTGCAGGCACACGGCGAGATCTACCACCGCGAGTTCGGATGGGACGAGCGCTTCGAGGCGCTTGTGGCACGCATTGCAGGGGAGTTCGTCGACAAGCTCGACCCCGCGAAGGAGCGCTGCTGGATCGCCGAGCGCGACGGCGAGCGCGTGGGGTCCGTGTTCGTGGTGAAGAAGTCGGCGACGGTCGCCAAGCTGCGGCTTCTGATCGTCGATCCCGGGGCGCGCGGTCTCGGCCTCGGAGCCTCGCTGGTCGGCGAGTGCATCCGCTTCGCGCGCGAGCGCGGTTACCGGCGGATGACGCTCTGGACGCAGCAGAACCTCCTGGCTGCGCGCCGCATCTACGAGGCTGCTGGCTTCGTCGTGGTCGCGCACGAGAAGCACGCGATGTTCGGCGTGCCCCTCGTGGGCGAGACGTGGGAGCTCGACCTTTGACCGCCCGCCGCGCCTCCCTGTCGGGGCCGTCTATCTCGAGATCGGCTCGCGCGATCCCGACGACCTCACGACGTGCGCGGACGTCGACATGATGAGCTCCAACCGCGACGGCCGCTTCGTCCACAAGGACGGCACGCCGTATCCTTGACGGCCGTGGCCAGTGCGGCGCGCGCCCGGCGATCCGCTGGGGCTTGCGGCCTCTCCCGTTTGCGTCGATCGCCGTTCTGGCGCAGCATGCAGGCAATCCCTCGACCTCACGCTTTCTTCAACGAAGGAGCCCTCCATGGGTAACCGCGACCGTCCCCGCAAGGAACCGAAGAAACCCAAGCAGCCCAAGAAGCCGACGCCTGGCGCGTAGCGCCCGGCGCGATCGCCTGGGCTCGCAGCGCGCCGCCTGCCGGAGTACCGGCGGCGCGGTGGCGGGCTGTCATTGGGCCATCGCCTCGACCGGGATCACGATACGCACTTCGTCGGCGGCGACGTTGGGCAGGCCGGCGGTCAGGCCGAACTCCGAGCGGCGGATCGACGCGGAGACCTCGGCACTGCACATCGGCCGGCGATACACGAGGTGCGTCCCGCAGCGGAAGTCCGAGATCGCGAGGCGCACGGGTTTCGAGGCGCCGCGCAAGGTCAGCGTGCCTTCGGCCGCCACGGGCACGTCGCCGTCGAACGCGACGTCCGTCGCGACGTAGCGCATCGCGGGAAACTGCTCGGCGTCGAGCCAGTCGCCACGCTTCAGCACGTCGGTGAGGATGCGCGACGAGGTCACGACCGATCCCGTGGAGATCGTCACGTCTATGCTGCCGGCCCTGGCTTCGCGGTCGAGCTTGATGGTGCCCATGGTCTCGGTGAAGAACCCGCGCTGCAGCGACATGTTCATGTGGCGCACCTCGAACATCGGCGTCGTATGCGAGCCGTCGATTGCGTAGGACACCGGCGCCGCCGCCGCGACGCGCGCGCCGATCAGCAGGACGGCGAGGAGCGTTGTCAGGGTCATTTGCCAAGCACGATGCGCGCGCGCACCGCGACGTCGTCGGCCACGGCCGAAGGATCGGACCACGGCCCGTCGCCGACCCGATAGACGAGGCGCCTGACCGCGAAGCGCGCCTCGGCGACGGTGTTGCCGGCCGGATCCTTGCGCACCTCCACCGGCACCACGAGGTCACGCGTCACGCCCTTCATCGCGAGCTTGCCCGTCACCTCGTAGCGATCGCCGCCCAGCGCACGCACCGCGGACGAGCGGAACGTCGCGGTGGGGAAGCGCGCCGTGTCGAACCAGTCCGCGCGCCGCACCTCGGCCTCGGACTCCTCGCTCGCAAGATCGATGCTCGCAAGATCGACATCGAAGTCGGCCCGCGATTGCGCGAGGTCGTTGGGGCGGAAATCCACGGTGGCCTTCCAGCGCCGGAACCGGCCCTCGACCTCCATGCCCATCTGCTTCGACACGAAGCGGATCTCGCTCCTCTCGTAGGCGACGGGCTGGGCGAATGCCGCACCCGGCATCGCGATCGCGCTCGTGAAGAGCAGCAAGGCGAGAGGGCGTTTCACCGGGGCAGCATCCGGGAAAGCACGCCGTCGCGATCCACGAAGCGATGCTTCATCGCCGCCGCGACATGGAGGAGCACGGCCGCCGCCAGCACCGCATTGAGCGACTGGTGCAGCAGCAACAGGACGCTTGCGAGGGCCTTGTCCTTGGGCACCAGGTTGGGCAGGGGCACCACGCCAAGATACGACACGGAGACCCCGGTCGAGGAGCTGTACAGCCAGCCCGACAGCGGAATCGCGAGCATGAGCGCGTAGAGCAGGGCATGCACCGCGCGCGCTGCGTTGACCTGCCAGCGCGCCATCGTGACGGGATGCGGCGGCGGCGGCGCGTGCCACCGCCACGCAAGACGCAGCAATGCCACGAGGAAGACCGTGATGCCGATCCACTTGTGCCACGCGTAGTACTTGAGCTTGCCCGGCGTGAGCGGCAGCCCGGCCATCGTGAGGCCGAGGCCCGCGCCCGCGAGGATCAGGACCGCGCCCGTCCAGTGGAGCGCGATGGCGACACCGGCATACCGCATATCGTTCATCGGCGACCATTCTCGGGGCAGCGCCCCGCTGTCGGCAATCGCTATAATCCCGCAACGCCACGAAGCGATTCTGCATGCTTCCGTCAACATGAGGCGCGGGCTCATTGTTCCCGCGTGCCTGATCCTCGCCGCTGCGCTCGGGTTTGCCCTCCCTGCGTACGCGCAGTCGCCTCCCAACGCCGACGCCGTCAAGCCGCGTCCCAAGGTCGGCCTCGTGCTCTCGGGCGGCGGCGCCCGTGGCCTCACGCACATCGGCGTGCTCAAGGTGCTGCACGAGATGCGCGTGCCGATCGACTTCATCGCGGCAACGTCGATGGGCGCGATCGTGGGAGGTCTTTACGCAAGCGGGATGACGCCGGATGCGATGCAGCGCCATCTGGGCGCCGTGAGCTGGCCGACGCTTCTCTCCGACAGTCCCGAGCGCAGCGACATCGCATTCCGCCGCAAGGAGGAGCTGACGCAGTTCCCGCTCGCCTTCGAGATCGGCTACCAGGACGGCGAATTCCTCTGGTTCAAGGGCGCGCTCTCGGGAACGAATCTCGAGCTCTTCCTGCACGAGCTCACGCGCAACGTCGACAACGTCACCGACTTCGACAAGCTGCCCATTCCGTACCGCGCCGTGGCCACCAACATGCTGACCGGCAAGGAGGTGGTCTTCTCGTCGGGCCGGCTCTACCAGGCGATGCGGGCGAGCATGTCCGTGCCCGGGATGTTCGCGCCCGTGGAGATCGACGGACGCATCCTCGGCGACGGCGGCCTCGTCAACAACCTGCCGGTCGAGATCGTGCGCAAGATGGGCGCCGACATCGTGATCGCCGTGAACATCGGCACGCCGCTCATGACGCGCGACCAGCTGCAATCGGTGGTGGGCTACGCCTCGCAGATGCTCAACATCCTGACCGAGCAGAACGTGCGCGCGCAGCTTGCCACGCTGAAGCCGACCGACATCCTGATCTCGCCGGACCTGGGCAACCTCAACTTCATCGACTTTGCGGCAGGTCCCAAGTTCGTGGAAATCGGCGAGCAGGCTGCGCAATCGGTCCGCACGCAGCTTGCGGCCCTCTCCGATTCGCCCGCGCAGTACGCGGCCTTCGAGCGCCGTCTCAAAGTGACACCCGAGAAGCTCCCCGAGAAGCTCGACTTCGTCACCATCGAAGGCACGCGGTACTCGAATCCGGAAGTACTCGAGGACCAGATGCGCACGCAGCCCGACCAGCCGTTCAAGCTCGAGACGCTGGAGAGCGATCTCGCACGCCTGTACGGGCGCGGCGAGTTCGAGCAGATCGACTACCAGCTCGCGACTGTTGGCCGCCAGACCGGCGTGGTGATCAACGTGGTGGAGAAGTCGTGGGGTCCCAACTTCCTTCGCTTCGGCACCTCGCTGTCGACCGACTTCCAGGGCGAGACCTTCTTCAACCTGTTGCTCGGGCATCGCCGCGTCTGGCTCAACAGCCTGGGCGCCGAGTGGACCAACGAGGTCGTCCTCGGCAGCACGCGTCGCTACGCGACCGAGCTCTACCAGCCGCTGTTCCACGACCGCGACGTCTTCGTCTCGGGCTACGGGGCAGTCCAGCGCGCGCCGGAGTTCATCTTCAACGGCGAGAACCGCATTGCGGAATACGACGTGCTGACCGAGACGGCCGGCGCCGACGTCGGCCTCACCTTCGGGACGTCGGGCGAAGTGCGCGCCGGCATCAAGTGGGTGCACCTCCGCGGCGACCCCACCATCGGCGACGAGAACTTCCCCACGGTGAAGACCGACGAGACCGGGGCTCGACTTCTGTTGCGCTGGGATACGCTCGACCACCCTTACTTCCCGCGCCAGGGCTTGCGCGCCAATGCGGAATTCTTCTACGGCAACCGCAGCACGACGCTCTTCAACATCAAGGTCGACAACGACAACAGCTCGCGCGCGGGCGCCGTGGTCGACGCGGCGTGGTCACTCGACCGCAGCAACTTTTTCAACTTCCAGGCTCGCGCCGGTGCGATCACCAAGGCGCAGGCCAACAACGTGATCGAGGATTTCAACCTCGGCGGCTTCATGCAGCTCTCGGGCCTTCGCACCAACCAGCTCTCCGGCAACTACATGGCCTTCGGGCGCGGGGTCTACTATCGCCAGATCGCGACGCTTCCCATCGTGGGACGGGCCATCTACATGGGCGGCTCGCTCGAGACGGGCAACGTGTGGGAGAACAGCGGCGCCATATCGGCGCGCGACCTCTACGGGGCCGGCAGCGTATTCCTGGCGGCGGACACCTGGCTCGGTCCGTTCTACCTCGCGTGGGGCATCGCGAGCAGCGGCCAGAAGAGCTTCTATCTCTACCTCGGACGGCTCTAGCGGTGAGCGGCGCCAACGATGACTGGGTCGCGCGCAGCCGCGCGGCGGTGTGGCACCCGTGCACGCAGATGAAGGTGCACGAGACGCTGCCGCTCGTCCCCATCGCGCGCGGCGAAGGCGCCTGGCTCGTCGACTTCGAAGGACGCCGTTACCTCGACGCGGTGAGCTCGTGGTGGGTCAACCTCTTCGGACACTCGAACGCACGCATCAAGGACGCGATCCGCGCGCAGCTCGACACGCTCCCGCACGCGATGCTCGCGGGCTTCACGCATCGGTCGGCGGTGGAGCTCTCGGAGCGGCTGCACGCGCTGACGGGGCTCGGGCACGCGTTCTACGGCTCGGACGGCGCGTCGGCCACCGAGATCGCGCTCAAGATGAGCTTCCACTACTGGCGCAACCGCGGTCACGCGGACAAGCGATCGTTCGTGAGCCTCGAGGGGAGCTACCACGGCGAGACGGTGGGCGCGCTGTCGGTCACGGACGTCGCCATCTTCAGCGACGCGTATGCGCCGCTCGTCGCGTCGAACGTGCGCGTGCCCTTTCCCCACGACGTGGAGCATGCGGCAGCGGCGCTGGACGCGCACCTCGCGCGTCATCATGCGACCACGGCCGCGCTGATCGTCGAGCCGCTCGTGCAGGGCGCGTCGGGCATGCGCATGTACGACCCGCGCTATCTGGCACTGGCGCGCGAGATCACCGCGCGGCACGGCGTGCATCTCATCGCCGACGAGATCATGACCGGCTTCGGGCGGACGGGCACGCTGTTCGCGTGGGAGCAATCGGGCGCGCCGCACCCCGACTTCATGTGCCTGTCGAAGGGCATCACCGGCGGCCACCTGCCGCTGTCGTGCGTGCTCACCACCGACGAAGTCTACGGCGCGTTCTACGACGACGACGTCGCGCGCGGCTTCCTGCACTCGCACTCGTACACTGGCAATCCGCTCGCATGCGCGGCGGCGCTCGCGGTGCTCGACATCTTCCGGGACGAGGAGGTCGTCGCGCGCAATCGCGGCGTCGCGCAGGCCTGGGCGGCCGCGCTCGCGCCCGTTCGCTCGCACGCGCGCGTGCGCAACTTCCGCCAGCGCGGCATGATCCTCGCATGGGAGGTCGACACCGGCCGGCGCGACTTCGCGCGCCGCTGCTTCGCCGGGGCGATGGAGCGCGGCGTGCTGCTGCGGCCCATCGGCAACACCGTCTACGTCATGCCGCCCTACATCGTCACCACGGACGAGATGGGCATGGTGGCCTCGTGCGTCCAGGGCATCCTCGATTGCGAGTGAGGCTCGTCGCTTGCGTCGCGCTCGCGATCGGCGCGAGTGCGCACGCGGCGCTGCCGGGCGCTGTGGCGCGCGCCTTCCACCAGGCCGGGATTCCATTGTCCGCGGTCTCCGTCGTCGTGCGCGAATCGGGGCAGCCGCAGCCCGTGTTCACGCACGATCCCAACCGTGCGATGAATCCCGCGTCGGTGATGAAGGTCATCACGACGTACGCCGCGCTCGACCTGCTCGGCCCGGGCTATCGCTGGAAGACCGAGGCCTATCTCGGCGGCAAGCTCGATGCGAGCGGCACACTCGCCGGCAATCTCGTGCTGAAGGGCTACGGCGATCCCAAGATCACGATCGAGCAATGGCAGTCGTTCATGGTGACGCTGCGCGCGCAGGGCCTTGCCGCGGTGACCGGCGATCTCGTCGTCGACCGTTCCTGGTTCAAGCTCCCGGAGCACGATCCGGCCGCGTTCGACCAGGAACCGCTGCGGCCGTACAACGTGGGACCGGATGCGCTGCTCGTCAATTTCAAGGCCGTGCGTTTCGGGTTCGCGCCCGGGCCTAACGCCGTGACGGTGCGCATCGATCCTCCGCTGCCCGAGATCGCGGTGACGACGAGTCCCCGTCCGGCCACCGGGGACTGCGGCGACTGGCGCACGGCGATCGGGGCGCAGTTCGACGACCAGGGGAGCCGCGCGAGCGCAGCGTTCGGCGGACGGCTTCCTGCGGCGTGCGGCGAGCGCGAGTGGTACGTGTCACTGCTCGACCATCCTCATTACGTGCTCG
>CAZIZD010000064.1:0-14580 GCA_964543615.1 uncultured Alcaligenaceae bacterium
GTCTTCGCCTGACACTCCGCGGCACGAAAGGACGAGAAGTCGTGGGTGCCGATCAACATTGAAGAGGCTTCCTGCATGGCGTCCGCATCGAGCGGTTGATGGTACCAGCCGGCGCGCCCCGCACGCAGTGCGGGTCTTTCGCCTCGATTCTGGAGCAGATACGCATAATGCCGCGCGGTCGCCGAGAAGCGCGCGTGAAAGCCTGGAGGCACGGGGCACGACCAGAGGACGGCGACCGCGGGCGGCAGATGCGCGTTGACCCCGCGCACCCACGCGGTCGGGGGCCTGTCGGCGTCAGTGTCGAAGTGAACGATCTGCGATGCCGCGTGAACGCCGGCGTCGGTACGTCCCGCGGCGGCGACGCTCACCGGGTGGGCCGCAATCTGCCCTATGGCGTTCTCGAGCGCATCCTGGACGCCGCAGCGCGAGGGCTGCGACTGGAAGCCGCAGAACTCGCCGCCTGCATATTCGAGACCCAACGCAACGCGCATGGCGCGTTCAGAAATCAGAGATCAGGCATCAGGTATCAGAAACGACAAGGCCACCGTTGTGGGCACGACGGTGGCCTTCTGATGCCTGATTCCTGAGACCCGATCCCTGCGAGGCGCTAGCCGAGCTTGCCGAGTAGCGACTTCGCCTCTGCCTTTTGCTGGTCGTCGCCCTCGTGCAGGACTTCCTGCAGGATCTCGCGCGCGCCCTCGACGTCGCCCATCTCCTGGTACGCCTTGGCGAGGTCGAGCTTGGTCGCGGCATCGTGCCACTGGCCGTCGAGCACCGACGGCGTCGGGTCCTCGAATGTCGAGCGCTCGGGATCGAAGGCGAGATCGAGCTTGTCGAGCTCGAGCGCCGCAGCGGGTCGTGCGAGTTGCGCAGGCGCGGCACCCGCGGCGGCGGTGGCGACCGTGGCAACCGTGGCGGCCGCAGCGGCGGCTTCGAACGCGGGCTCGCGCGGCTTCTGGATCGGCGCGGGCTTCTCGACGTCGTCGAGCTTGAAGTCGAGGTCGAACTTCTCGGCAGGACGCGCAACGGCCGGCTCGACTGTGTCGAAGAGCGGAGCCGCAGCCGCAGGCGCGGGCGCAGGTGCGGGCGCGAGCGGCGACGATGCCGGTGGCAAGGCCATCGTGCGGTCGGGATCGAAATCCTTGGGACCGAGGCGCGCCGTCCGATCCATCTCGGCTTCGGCGAGGTCGATCGCTTCCACCGTCGTCTTCTTGACGCCGGAGGACGGCGAGATCGAGATCTCCTCGTCCATCTGGAACGTCAGACCTTCGTCGCCGGTGCGGATCGCGACGTTGTCGGCCGCGGCCGCTTCGGCGGATCCCATCGGCGTGGCGCGTTGCGCCGGTGCGCCGCCTTCCGAGAACATCGGGTTGGCCGGATCGAGCTGGCGGCCGAGCGCGACGGCCTTTTGCCAGGTCTCGCCCTGGCCGTTGTTCACGGCGTAGAGCTCGGAGGCAACGGTCTCGAACGCTGACGGCTTGTTGTGCTGCGCGTGAATCTCGAGGAGCTTGAGGTAGATCTCCTGGCGCTGCGGATCCTTCTTGAGCGCGTCCTTCAGGATTTCCTCGGCCTGCGCGTCGCGCCCGTAGGCCAGGTACACCTCGGCTTCCGCGATCGGATCGACCTCGTCGGTGTCGATGTTGCCGAGACCTTCGCGGCTGAAGTCGCTCGCGAGCGAATTGTCGCCGGTGTTGACGACGCCGCCTCCGGTCGAGCCGAACACCGTGTTGGTCTTGATGTCGGTGCCCGAGATGATGCTGTCCTCGAACTTGGTCGTCTTGCGGCGGCGTGCGGCAAAGAGCGCCACGATGCCCGCGATGATCACGACCACGCCCCCAATGAGGCCCCAGCTCGGGATGCCGCCAAGCAGTTCCTCGAAGAATCCGGGCGGCTCCTTGGCCGGCGCCTTGGGTGCGGGCGGCTTGGGCGGCGTGGTGGCCTTGGGCGCGTCGACGACCTTGGGCGGCTCGGTCACCGCAGGCTTGGGCGGTTCGGCGGCCTTAGGAGGCTCGGCCTTGGGCGGTTCCGCTGCCTTGGGCGGCTCGGCCTTGGGCGGCTCGGCGGCCTTCGGCGGTTCAGCCTTGGGCGGCTCCACGGCCTTGGGCGGCTCCGGCTTCGGCGGCGTGACGGCGGCCTTCGGGGGCTCCGCCTTCGGCGGTTCCGCGGCCTTGGGCGGCGTCGCCGCGGGCGCAGGTGTGGTGGCGGCGGGCGCCGGCGCAGGCGTGGGTGCCTTGCCCTTGTCCGACTGCGTCTGCAGCTGCGCCATCGTCTGGTTGCGCAGCTCCATCGCGCGCTGCATGTCCTTCAGCGTCTTCTCGAGCTCCGCGATGCGGCCTTGCGCCTCCTTGAGCGCGGCGGCCTGCGCGGCGGTCGATTCGGCTGCGCCGGCGCGACCTGTGCCCGCGTCCTTCGAGACGCGCAGCTGGTCGCTGCCCGGACGCGTGGCCGGCGTGGTCTCCTGGACCGCGGTGCCGATGCGGCCCGAGGCCGCGCGCGTGGCAGATTCGTCGGCGCTGGGCGCCGCTCCCGCGACGCGGTCGCGATAGGTGCGCCAGTCGCTCGACTGCACCTGCACTTCGCGCGTGGCCTCGCGTGCCGAACTCGCCGACGCTTCGGCGGCATTCGGAATCGTGAGGATCGCGCCCGAGCGCAGGCGGTTCATGTTGTTGCCTTCGAACGCGCTCGAATTGCTCTTGAAGAGCGCGACCAGCATCTGGTCGAGCGTGACCGCTTCGGGCTTGTACTGGCCGGCGATCTTGGAAAGCGTGTCGCCGCGCTTGACTTCATACGAGTTGCCGTCGCCACGCGGGGCAGCGGCGGGCGCGGGCGCTGCGGCGGCAGGCGCCGAGGCTGTAGCGGCGGGAGCCGGCGCGCGCGGGGCAGGTGCCGCGGCCCCGGGGCGGATCGGCGTCACCGGGTCGACCGCCACTTGCGGCGAGCCCGGCGGATCGAGCAGGAACGTGTAATCGCGCACCACGCGGCCGGCGGACCAGTTGGCCTCGACCAGCAGGTCGAGGTACGGCTCGCTCACCGGAGCGTTCGACGTCACGCGCAAATAGGCGGTGTCGTTGGGTCCGCGCTCCAGCGTGACCCGCGTGCGGGACAGCACGGACTGGTAGGTGAGGTTGTTCTGGCGATAGAGATACGAGTCGGCAATCTTCGCCGAGAGGCTGTCGAGCTCTTCCTTGCTGGCGGAGAGAAGCTCGATGCGCGCCACAAGCGGTTGCCCGACATACGACTCGACGGTGAGTTTTCCGAGCCCGAGCGCGTACGCCCCTGCCGGCAGCATCATGGCGCCGGCAAGCAGGCCGTACTTCAAGACGGGTTTGACGCGCATAACGCCCCCTTCGCGAAACGCGTATTTGGCTCAAGCTAACATAACATCATGGGTTTAGCGGTGCAAGCTAAACCTCGGTATTAGCTTGGGATTTTGCCGAAACGACGACGCGTCCGCCCTACAAAAAGATGCCGATGTACTAGCGATCAGCGCTAGCGCTGGGGAAGGCGCCGTCTCGCGGTACAACATCTAGTGGTGACCGCGTTGCGGGACCAGGTGTTGCGCGAGACGCAGCGATTGCGCGCCCTCTGCATGAAACTTGCGGAAAGTGGCCACCTCGGCCACTTCCGCGTCAGTAGACGACAAGCAAGCGTCGCGCCAGCGGGCAAGCCGCAGGTGCGGAGGCTTACCGCGCGAGCAGGATTCGCAGCATTCGCCGCAGCGGCTCCGCCGCGCCCCACAGGAGCTGATCGCCCACCGTGAAGGCGCTCACGAACTGCGGTCCCATCGCCAGCTTGCGCAGGCGGCCGATCGGGACGGTGAGCTTGCCGGTGACGGCCGCGGGGGTCAGCTCGCGCATGCTCGCGTCACGCGTATTGGGCACGAGCTTCACCCAATCGTGCGCGCCGGCGATCATCGACTCGATCTCCGCGAGCGGAATGTCCTCGCGCAATTTGATCGTGAGCGCCTGGCTGTGGCATCGCATCGCGCCGATGCGCACGCAAAGCGAATCCACGGGAATGGCGTCGGCTTCTCCCCGCATGAGGATCTTGTTGGTCTCGGCGCCGCCCTTCCACTCCTCGAGGCTCATGCCGTTGCCCATGTCCTTGTCGATCCAGGGAATGAGCGACCCCGCCAGCGGAACGCCGAAGTGCGCCTTGGGGAAGCGATCGTCGCGCAGGATGCCCGCGACCTCGCGATCGATGTCGAGGATGGCCGATTGCGGATCGTCGAGCAGCGACTTGGCCGCGAGGTGCGCCTCGCCCATCTGCTGCAAGAGCTCGCGCATGTTCTGCGCGCCCGCGCCGGACGCAGCCTGGTACGTCATGCACGTCATCCACTCGATGAGGTCGCGCGAGAAGAGGCCCGCGAGCGCCATCATCATGAGGCTCACCGTGCAGTTGCCGCCGACGTAGTTGCGCACGCCCCTGGCGAGCGCCTCGTCGATCACGCCGCGGTTAACCGGGTCGAGGATGATCACCGCGTCGTCCTTCATGCGCAGCGTCTTCGCCGCGTCGATGAAGTAGCCCTTCCAGCCGGCCTCGCGCAGCTTCGGATACATCTGCGTGGTCCAGTCGCTGCCCTGGCAGCTGATGATCGTGTCCTGGCGCGCGAGGGCAGCCACGTCGCTCGCGTCCAGCAGCGCTCCGCTCTCGCGTCCCATCACCGTGGGGCCCTTGCCGCCCGCGGCCGAAGTCGAGAAGAACGTGGGCTCGATGAGCTCGAAGTCGCCTTCTTCCGTCATGCGCTGCATGAGGACCGAGCCCACCATGCCGCGCCAACCAACCATGCCTACTCTCATTGCCTTCACCTTTCGATATCGTTGATCCGTCGTGTGCTTTCGTCGAAGGCGGCGGTCACTTTCGCGCGGTCTTGGTGGCCTTGCGCAGGCGCGCCATGGTGTAAGCGTCGACGTAGTGGCCGTTGCGAAGCGCGTATTCGCGCAACGTGCCTTCCACTTCGAATCCGAACTTGCGATAGAGCGCGACGGCCGCTTCGTTGTCCGTGTAGACCGTGAGCTCGAGCCGGCGGTAGCCCACCCAGTTCTCCGCGAGGTCGACGATCGCGGCCATGAGCGCGGTGCCCACGCCCTTGCCCTGCCAGTCGTCGCGCACCGACATGCCGATGGATCCCGCGTGACGCCGGCGCGGCGACCGGCCGGCGCTGTGCAGCCCCGCGTTGCCCACGACCTCGCCGCCCACCTCGGCCACCAGGAGGAAATCGTCGGCCGGCCATTCGGCGAGGCGCTTGCGCCACATCTCCACGCCGGGATAGGGCAGCTGCAGCGTGCCGGCAAGCGCGTTGGGCGAGGCGAAGTTCGCCTGCAACGCCTCGGCATCGCGCGGCTCCGCGCGCCGCACGTGGATGGCGGGCGTCTTCATCGCGACTCTCGCAGCGCCGCGAGCACGGCGTCGCCCATCGCGCGCGTGCCGATCGTCTTCTCGCCCGGGAGCGCAATGTCGCCGGTGCGAAGTCCCTGCGCGAGCACTTGGCGCACGGCGCGCTCGATGCGATCCGCGATGTCGGGCCGCGCAAGCGAATACCGGAACATCATCGACAGCGAGAGGATCGTCGCCAGCGGATTGGCCTTGTCCTGCCCCGCGATGTCGGGTGCCGAGCCGTGGATGGGCTCGTACAGCCCCTTGCCCCCCGCGTCGAGCGATGCGGAGGGCAGCATGCCGATCGAACCCGCGAGCATCGAAGCCTCGTCGGAGAGTATGTCGCCGAACATGTTGCCGGTGACGATCACGTCGAACTGCTTGGGTGCCTTGACGAGCTGCATCGCTGCGTTGTCGACGTACATGTGCGTCAGCGCGACGTCCGGATAATCGGCAGCCAGGCGCGTGACGGTCTCGCGCCACAGGATGCTCGTGTCGAGCACGTTCGCCTTGTCGACGGAGCACAGCTTCTTCCCGCGCTTTTGTGCGGCCTCGAAGCCGACGCGCGCGATTCGCTCGACCTCGGGAACGCTGTAGTGCATGGTGTCGAAGCCCTCGTCCTGTCCCGCGGCGTCCTTGCGCCGGCCGCGCGGCTGGCCGAAGTAGATGTCGCCTGTGAGCTCGCGCACGATCAGGATGTCGAGGCCCGAGACCACCTCGGGCTTGAGCGACGAAGCCTCGGCGAGCTCCGGGTAGAGCATGGCGGGCCGCAGGTTCGCGAACAGGTTGAGCGCCTTGCGGATGCGCAACAGGCCCTGCTCCGGCCGCATCGCGCGCGGCAGGGTGTCGTACCTGGGACCGCCGACCGCACCCATGAGGATCGCGTCCGAGCGCTCGGCGAGCGCGAGGGTTGCGGGCGGCAGCGGATCGCCGGCGGCGTCGTAGCCCGCGCCGCCGATCGTGCCCGACTCGGTCGCGAGCGCAAGGCCCTCGCTGGCGAACAGGTCGAGCACGCGCTTCGCCTGACCCACGATCTCGGGACCGATGCCGTCACCAGGAAGGATTGCGATCTTCATCTTTTCCCGCTCCAAAGAAAAAACGCGGCGCCTGTGCATCCTGGCGCCGCGTCTTCGATTGCGAAGTTTGTCACGTCAGCCAGGGGTACTCGGCAAGTCGTTTGGTCTCGAACTCGCGAATCGCGTCGGCGTGCTGCAGCGTGAGGCCGATGTCGTCGAGACCGTTCATCAAGCGATGCTTTCGGTAGGGCTCGACGTGGAACGAGTACGCCATCGACCCGTCGGGGGTGGACACGAGCTGCTTGTCGAGATCGACCACGAGCTTGAAGCCGGGAAACGCGAACGTGGCCGCGAAGAGCCGGTCGACCTCGCCTTCCGTGAGTACGATCGGCAGGAGCCCGTTCTTGTAGCAATTGTTGTTGAAGATGTCCGCGTATGAAGGCGCGATGATCGCGCGGAAGCCGTAATCGTAGAGCGCCCAGGGCGCGTGCTCGCGCGAGCTGCCGCAGCCGAAGTTGGTGCGCGCGAGCAGGATCGACGCGCCCTTGTAGCGCGGATCGTTGAGGATGAACTTCGGGTTGAGCGGGCGCCCCGAGTTGTCGATTCCCGGCTCGCCGCGGTCGAGATAGCGCCACTCGTCGAAGAGATTGGGGCCGAAGCCCGAGCGCTTGATCGACTTCAGGAACTGCTTGGGGATGATCGCGTCGGTGTCGACGTTGGCGCGGTCGATCGGAGCGACGATGCCGGTGTGGACTCGAAAGGGTTCCATGGCGGGCTCTTTAGAACAGGCGGCGCACGTCGACGAAGTGCCCTTCGATGGCGGCCGCCGCAGCCATCACGGGGCTCACGAGATGCGTGCGTCCGCCGGCGCCCTGGCGTCCCTCGAAGTTGCGGTTGGAGGTGGAGGCGCAGCGCTCACCGGGCTCGAGGCGGTCGTCGTTCATCGCGAGGCACATCGAGCATCCGGGCTCACGCCACTCGAAGCCCGCGTCACGGAAGATGCGGTCGAGGCCTTCGGCTTCGGCCTGCGCCTTGACGAGACCCGAGCCCGGGACGACCAGCGCGAGCTTCACGTTGCTCGCGACCCGCCGGCCGCGCGCAACCGCAGCCGCGGCGCGCAGGTCCTCGATGCGCGAGTTGGTGCACGAGCCGATGAACACCTTGTCGACGCGGATCTCGCTCATCGGCGTATTGGGAGCGAGCCCCATGTAGGCGAGCGCGCGCTCGATGCCTTCGCGCTTGGTTGCATCGCGCTCCTTGTCGGGATCGGGAACGCGGTCATCGATCGAGAGCACCATCTCGGGCGACGTCCCCCACGTCACCTGCGGGCGCACCTGCGCCGCGTCGATGACCACGGTCGTGTCGAACTTCGCGCCCTCGTCGGTGACGAGCGTGCGCCAGTACGCGACCGCGCGCGGCCAAAACTCGCCCGACGGCGCGAACGTCCGGCCCTTGATGTACTCGATGGTCTTGTCGTCGACACCCACCATGCCCGCACGCGCCCCGGCCTCGATGGCCATGTTGCACAGGGTCATGCGCGCCTCCATCGACAGCGCGCGCACCGCCTCACCCGCGAACTCGATCGCGTGGCCGGTGCCGCCCGCCGTGCCGATGCGGCCGATGACCGTGAGCGCGAGGTCCTTCGACGTCACGCCCTGGGGCAGGCGGCCGTCGACGCGGACGAGCATCGACTTGGCCTTCTTCATGACGAGGCACTGGGTGGCGAGCACGTGCTCGACTTCCGACGTGCCGATGCCGAAGGCAAGCGCCGCGAAGGCGCCGTGGGTGCTCGTGTGCGAATCGCCGCACACGACGGTCATGCCCGGCAGCGTCGCGCCCTGCTCCGGGCCGATCACGTGGACGATGCCCTGGCGACGGTCGAGGAACGGGAAGTAGGCCTTGGCGCCGTGCTCCCGGATGTTGGCGTCGAGCGTCTCGACCTGCGTGCGCGAGATCGGGTCGGCGATGCCCTTGTTCCAGTCCTTGGTGGGCGTATTGTGGTCGGCCGTCGCCACCACGGACGCGGCGCGCCAGGTCTTGCGGCCCGCGAGCTTGAGGCCTTCGTAGGCCTGCGGGCTCGTCACCTCGTGCACGAGGTGGCGGTCGATGTAGAGAAGCGCCGTGCCGTCCGGTTCCTCACGGACGACATGGCTGTCCCACAATTTGTCGTAGAGCGTGCGCGCCATCGGTCTTCCCCGCTCGCAGGGAAGGTGGCGGGCGGGGAGGGTCATTATTGCATAGTGCTACGCCGCCGCATGCGGGTTCGCAGGGCAGCGACCCCGAGACCCGCGGCAAGCACGAGCAGTCCCATCGGCCCGATCGCGGGCACCGGGATCGCTGGCGCACTCACTGCATTGGTCAGCGGGAACTGGACCGCGCGTGCGACGCCCGCCGCGGTCGCCGTCGCGCTGAACGACCCGGCGACACCGTTGGCGGTGAGCGCGGGAGAGGTCGCCACGCCCGTGGCGTCGGTGGTGGCGATCGCCGTTGCGCCCCCCCCGGCGAACGTCGCCGATGGACCGCTCGCCGGCAGCGCAAACGTCACGACAATGCCCGCAAGCGGCGCGCCGTCCGCGGTCGCTACGGTCGCCCGCAGCGGCGCGCCGTAAGCCGTGTTGACCGTTGCCTGCTGGCTCCCGCCACCGCTCGCCGTGAAGAGAAGGCTGCCCGTGACGGTGAGGGCCGCGCTCGTCGGCGCAGCGGTCCCGGCATTGGTGATGAGCGGGCCGGTGGTGTTCACGTAGGTGCCGGCGGCCAGGGCCGTGACCTCGACCACGATGGTGCACGTGCCGAAGTTGATCACTCCACTGGTCCACACGATCGAGTTGCCGACGACGCCCGCCCCGCACGTGCCGCTGGCGCCGCCGCGGATCGTCAGGACCGGTGGCATCGTATCGACGAAGGGCTGCGTAAGGTATACCGTACCCGGAGGACCGACGTTGCCGTTGGAGACGTTGATCGCCACCAGCGCCGTTCCGCCCGCGGAAATCGTGTACGGCAGGAAAGTCTTCATGAGCCCAGGCGACGCGAGAGTCACGGCGAGGACGGCTGTCGCCGGCGAGGCGTTGCCGGCACTGGTCGCGAGCACCGAGGTCGTATTGGTGTACAGACCCTCGCGGAGCGCATAGACGCTGACCACGATCGTGCAGCCGCCGGCGGGGACCACCGTGCCCGCGGCCATCTTGATGTCCACCCCCGTCGTCGTGACGCCTGCGCACGTGCCGGCCTGAGTCGTCGCAACGATCACATAGACCGGCATCTCGTCGACGAACGGTGCCGTCAACGTGTACGGCGAACCGGTCGCGTTGCCAATCGTGATCGTCAGCGTGGTGAGCTTTTGGGCCTCGACGAACGACGGCGAGAATGCCTTGGCGAGCGTGGGCAGGACGTCCGCGCCGGCAAGCTTGGACTGCACGCCGGCGCCCGTTCCCGGGGGATGGGCCGGAACGGGGTCCGCGTGCGCAACAGCCGATCCAAGCGCGCACGCGAGTGCGATCGAGCACAGCTGGGCGGCACGCTTCCTCATCGCCGGTCTCCGATCAGGGCAAGTCGAGTCTATCGCATTCGCGGCGCACGAAGGCGCCTATCGCGGGATCCCCTGGCGCAAACGCGTGCGCCGGCGTGCCACGCAGCCACGTGATCTGGCGCTTGGCGAGCTGGCGCGTGGCCGCAATGCCCGACGCGCGCAATGTTTGCGCGTCGATGGCGCCGTCGAGGAACTGCCAGGCCTGGCGGTAGCCCACGCATCGCATCGACGGCATCGACGGATCGAGCGCGTAGGTCGTGCGCAACACGCGCAGTTCCTCGACCAGTCCTGCCGCGAGCATGCCGTCGAATCGCCGCGCGATGGCATCGTGGAGCGCCGCGCGATCGGGAGGCATCAGCGCAAGCGCGATGGCGGCGCCGAGCGGCGACGCCGCGCGCCGTCCCTGCAGCGCCGAGATCGGCGATCCCGTCAGGTGGTAGACCTCGAGCGCGCGCTGGATGCGCTGTGCGTCGGTGGGCGGCAGGCGTTGCGCGGTCGCGGGATCGACGCGGGCGAGCTCCGCATGCATGGCGGGCCAGCCTTCGGAGGCCGCGCGCGCATCGAGCTCTGCGCGGAGCGCCGGATCGGCGCGCGGCAGCGACGAGAGTCCCTCGGTGAGCGCCTTGAAGTACAGCATCGTTCCGCCCGCCACGATGGGCGTGCGCCCGCGCGCGCGGATGTCGCGGATAGCGCGCATCGCATCGCTGACGAAGCGCGCCGCGGAATAAGCCTCGGTCGGGTCGACGATGTCGACGAGATGGTGCGCGACCCGCGCGCGCTCCGCGGGCAACGGCTTGGCGGTCCCGACATCCATCCCGCGGTAGACCTGGGCCGAGTCCACGGTGACGATCTCGCCGTCGAGCGCCTGCGCAAGCTCCATCGCGAGCGCGCTCTTGCCCGACGCCGTCGGGCCCATCAGCAGAACGACGGGGGAAGAGATGGGTTCAGCGCCCACGCATGAACAGGCGATCGAGGTCCGCCAGCGAAAGCTGGTACCACGTGGGCCGCCCGTGGTTGCACTGTCCGCTGCGCTCGGTCTCCTCCATCTGGCGCAGCAAGGCGTTCATCTCGGGAATCGTGAGCGCACGATTGGCGCGCACGGAGCCATGGCAGGCCATGGTGGACAGCAGCTCGTCGCGGCGCGACGCCAGCGCCTGCGTGCCGCCGAACTCGCGAATGTCGTGCAGCACGGCGCGCGCGAGCGCGGTGGGATCGGCATCGGTGAGCGGTGCCGGCACGCCGCGCACGGCGAGCGTCCCGGGCCCGAGCGCCGACACGGAGAAGCCGAGGGTGGCCAGCGTTTCGGCGTTCTCCTCGACGGTGGCCACCTCGAGCGGCTCGGCCGCGAACGTCGCGGGCACGAGCAGCGGCTGCACCGGCAATCGCGCATCGTGCGAAGCCTTGAGCCGCTCGTAGGTGATGCGCTCGTGCGCCGCGTGCATGTCGACGAGCACGAGGCCGTCGCGGTTCTGCGCGAGGATGTACACGCCATGGAGCTGCGCGAGTGCGAACCCGAGCGGATGCGGATCGTCGTCGGCCCATTGCGGCGACGCATCCGCCGCGGGCTGCGCCATCGAAGGACGCGCGCCGAAGAGTTTCGCGTAGAACGACGACGGCTCCGAGGCGCCGAGCGCGAGCGGCGCCTGCGCGCGCTCGAACGGCACGGGCGGCGGCATCTGCGCGGCCGCGACGCCAAGCCTGTCGGCGGCGGAAACCGCGGGCTGCTCCGAAGCGGTGGCGGCGAGCGCGCGCTCGACCGCGCGGCGCACGAACTCGTGCACCGCGCCCGAGTCGCGAAAGCGCACCTCGACCTTTTGCGGATGGACGTTGACGTCCACGCGCCGCGGTTCGAGCGAGAGCCAAAGGGCGTACGCAGGCTGGCGGTCGTGGTGCAGGACGTCGCGATACGCCTCGCGCAGCGCGTGCGACAGCACGCGATCGCGCACGAAGCGGCCGTTGACGAACACGTACTGCCCGCCGCCCTGCGCCGCCGCGTAGGCGGGCCGCACCGCGAATCCCGTGAGGGCGATGTCGCCGGCATCCGCGTCGACGCGCGCCGCGTTCGCAACGAACGCATCGCCCAGGAGCTGCTCGACGCGGCCCTGACGGCCCGTCGCCGGTAACCGGTGCACGGCGCGCCCGTTGTGATGCAGCGTGAAGCCGACCGCCGGATGCGCGAGCGCGATGCGCCGGAATGCCTCCTCGCAGTGGCCCCACTCGGTGGCCTCCGCGCGCAGGAACTTGCGGCGGGCCGGCGTGTTGAAGAAGAGCTCTTCCACCGTCACGCTGGTGCCCGCCGCAAGCGCCACCGGAGCGATGGGCGAGACGGTTCCGCCCTCCACTTCGATGCGCCACGCGTGCGGCTTGCCGCTCGCGCGAGACGCGAGCGCAAGGCGCGAGACCGACGCGATCGAGGCGAGTGCCTCGCCGCGGAATCCGAAGGATGCGATCGCCTCGAGGTCCGTCGGCAGGCTGATCTTGGACGTCGCGTGGCGCGCAATCGCGAGCGGCAGCTCCTCGCGCGGGATGCCGGCGCCGTCGTCGACGACGCGAATGCGCTTCACGCCGCCACCGGCGATGTCGACCTCGACGTGCGTGGCGCCCGCGTCGATGGCGTTCTCGAGAATCTCCTTGAGCGCAGCAGCGGGCCGCTCGACGACCTCGCCCGCGGCGATCTGGCTGATGAGCAGGTCCGGTAGCGTGCGGATCGTCATCGGCCGCATCGCCGTCGCATCGGCTTCATCGCGGAAGCTTTTGCGCCCACCGTGCGTAGACGCCGTCGGCGACCTCGCCCAGCGCCGCAAGCCTTACGGGAAGGTCGCTCTGGATGTCGAACGCGCTCTGCTGATGCGCGCGCGATCGCGCGGGCAGCTCGTCGGCGCCCGACCGGCACCAGGTCTGCACGAGCTCGTGCGTCATCTCGATGTGGCACTGGAAGCCGACGTGGCGGTCGTCGATCACGAAGCCCTGGTTCACGGCGACGTCGTTGGTGAGGATGCGCGTGGCCATCGGCGGCAGGTCGAATGCGTCGTAGTGCCACTGGAAGGCCGGAAATCGCGGCAAGCCGCCGAACCATTCGTTGCGCGCGCCGCGATCGCAGACGTCGACGTGCAGCCAGCCGATCTCGGGCTCGGGCATGCGCGACACGCGTGCGCCGAGCGCCTTCGACATGAGCTGCCCGCCTAGGCAATGCCCGATCACGGGCGTGCCGTCGGAGATCGCGTCGCGCAGGAGCGAGCACAGGGGCGCGATCCACGGCAAGGCGTCGTTGACGCTCATCGGACCGCCCATGAGGCCGATGCCCGAGAAGCCGGAAGGGTCGGCAGGAACCGGCGCGCCTTCGTCGATCGCAACGAGCTGCCACGGTATGCCCTGCGCCGTGAGCCACGCCCCGAAACGCCCTGGATTTTCAGTGGGCGAGAAGCGGAATACGGCGACGGGCTTCATTGCCGGATTCTAGCAGCCGGCGGCCCTGCCGCAGCCCTGCTCACATCTGCTTGAAGAGATGCGTGAACTGGCGCGAAATGGGCAGCTTCTCCTGCCGGTTCTTGAGCAGGATGAACTGCCGCTCCGCGTCCTCGCGCAGCACGCCCGACACGGCCTCGAGATTCACGATCGTGCCGCGATGCACCTGCCAGAACTTTTCGGGATCGAGCTCCGACACGAGATCCTTGAGCGGCGTGCGGATGAGCGCCTCGCCGGTCGCGAGCACGACGCGCGTGTACTTGGTGTCGGACTGGAAGTAGAGAACGTCGTCGACCGGAATGAGCTTCACCTGCTTGCCCACGGCCGCCTTGACCCACTTCATGCGTCCGCTGTCGACGCCGATGCTCGAACGCAATTGCGCGAGGAGCGCCGACATGTCGATGGGCGGTGTCGCGAGCTTGCGCTCCATGCGCTCTCGCACCGCGAGCAGCCGGTCGGTCTCGACGGGCTTCAGCAGGTAGTCGGCCGCGCCGGCTTCGAATGCCTTCAGCGCGTACTGATCGTATGCCGTGATGAACACGACGTGGCATTGCGCGCCGATCTCGGCGGCGACCTCGAGGCCCGAGCGCCCGGGCATGCGGATGTCGAGGAAGGCAATCTGGGGACGATGCTCGCGGAAGAGCGCGAGCGCCTCGTCGCCATCCTCGGCCTCGGCGACGATCGCAAGCTCGGGCCACACTTCTTCTAGCTTGTCCCGGAGCCGCTCGCGCATCAGCGGCTCGTCCTCGGCAATCAGCGCCGTCACGCGGCTCGACATCAGTGCACCTCGCTCTGCAATGCGGTATTGGTAATCGATGGCGCGACGCGCGCATCGGGCAGCACGATGCGCGCGCGGAATCCCGCCGGCTCGTTCTCCTCGAGCGCGAGCGACGCGCGCTCGCCGTAGAGAAGTGCGAGCCGCTCGCGGATGTTGGCAAGGCCGATGCCGCCCTCGGACAGACCGGGCGACAGGCCGGCACCGGTGTCGGCCACGACCACCGACGCGTTGCCGCCTTCTCGCTCGAATGCAACGTCGATGCGTCCGCCGCGCGGGCTCGGCTCGATGCCGTGCTTGATGGCGTTCTCGGTGAGCGTGATCACCATCCCGGGCGGGATCGGACAGTCGGCCACGTCGTCGGCTTCGTCGACCGACCACGCGAGGCGCCGTCCGAGCCGCGTCTGCATGATGCCGAGGTA
>CAZIZD010000065.1:0-405 GCA_964543615.1 uncultured Alcaligenaceae bacterium
GAGCAGCGTGGGCGCCGGGCCGTTGATGGTCATCGACACCGAATTGTTGGGCGCGCAGAGGTCGAAGCCCGAGTACAGCACCTTCATGTCGTCGAGCGTGGCGATCGACACACCCGAGTTGCCGACCTTGCCGTAAATGTCCGGCCGGACCGCGGGATCGTTGCCGTACAGCGTGACGGAGTCGAACGCGGTCGACAGGCGCTTCGCCGGCATGCCGTCGGCGAGCAGGTGGAAGCGGCGGTTGGTGCGGAACGGATCGCCCTCGCCCGCGAACATGCGCGTCGGGTCTTCGTTCTCGCGCTTGAACGCGAACACGCCGGCGGTGAACGGGAAGCTGCCGGGGACGTTCTCGGTGAGCTGCCAGCGCAGGATCTCGCCGTCGTCCTCGTACCTGGGCAGCACCAC
>CAZIZD010000065.1:415-14562 GCA_964543615.1 uncultured Alcaligenaceae bacterium
ATTACGCGCGGCGTTTCGGCGCCGAGCTGGACGCGGAGAGCGAGGTCGTGGTGAGCGCCGTGCGCACTTCCTTGTCGCGGATCTTCACGACGTACTCGTCGCCGGCGTACGCCGCCTTCGTCTGCGGCCACATCTCGAGAAGCTTGCGCGCGCGCGCGTCGAGCTTCGCTTCGCGTTGCGAGGCGAGCGCGTCGAGGTCGGCCACCTCGTTCCCGCACTCGGCGGCGAGCATGCCCTTGACCGCGCGCAACTGCTGCCGCTCGCGCGCGATGCGCGCCTGGGCGTCTGCCCACGTGTGGTACTTGCGCACGCTTTCGGCGATCTCGGCCAGGTAGCGCACGCGCGCGGGCGGCACGATGGCCGTCTGCGACGACGAATGACGCACCGCGACCGCAGGCAGTGTGCGAGGGGCGAGCTTCAAGCCCTTGCCCGCGAGATGCGTCACGATCGCCTGATACAGGGCGGTGACGCCGTCGTCGTTGAACCGCGCCGCGATGGTGCCGAACACTGGCATGTCCTCGGGCGCGGTCTTCCACGCCTCGCGGTTGCGCTGCATCTGCTTGCGCACGTCGCGCAGCGCATCGTGCGCGCCCTTGCGGTCGAACTTGTTGATCGCGACGAAGTCGGCGAAGTCGAGCATGTCGATCTTCTCGAGCTGGCTCGCCGCGCCGAACTCGGGCGTCATCACGTACAGCGACGCGTCGACCAGCGGAACGATCGCGGCGTCGCCCTGGCCGATGCCCGAGGTCTCGACGATCACGAGGTCGAAGCCCGCGACCTTGCAGGCGGCGATCACGTCGGGCAGCGCCTTGCTCACTTCGGAACCCGTGTCGCGGGTGGCGAGGGATCGCATGTAGATCGACGGATGCTCGATCGCATTCATGCGGATGCGGTCGCCGAGGAGCGCGCCGCCCGACTTTCGGCGTGACGGATCGATCGAGACGATCGCGATGCGCAGGCCGTCGCGCTGGTCGAGGCGGAAGCGGCGTACGAGCTCGTCGGTGAGCGAGCTCTTGCCCGCGCCGCCGGTGCCGGTGACGCCGAGGGTCGGGGCCTTGGCTGTTTTCGCTTGCGCGTGCAATTCGGCGCGAAGCTTCTCCGGGACGACCCCGTTCTCGAGGCCCGTGACCAGTCGCGCCAGCGCGTGCGTGCGCTCGTGGTGCGAGCCCTCACGCAGCGCTTCGAGCGAGGCGGGAAGTCGCGTCGCGAGATCGGTGTCGCAGGCCGCCACGATCTCGTTGATCATGCCCTGCAGGCCGAGCTTTTGCCCGTCCTCCGGCGAGAAGATGCGCGCGACGCCGTAGCCGTGCAGCTCCTCGATCTCGGCCGGGACGATGACGCCGCCGCCGCCGCCGAAGACCTTGACGTGCGCGCCGCCGCGCTCGCGCAGGAGGTCGATCATGTACTTGAAGAACTCGACGTGCCCGCCCTGGTAAGACGAGATCGCTATGCCGTGCGCGTCTTCCTGCAGCGCGCAGGTCACGATCTCCTCGACGCTCCTGTTGTGGCCGAGATGGACGACCTCGCAGCCGGTCGACTGCAGGATCCGCCGCATGATGTTGATCGACGCGTCGTGGCCGTCGAAGAGACTCGCGGCCGTGACGAAGCGGACCTTGTGGACGGGCTTGTAGACGAGCGGCGGGCGGGAGGCGTCGTTCATGGCGGCCTGCAGTTCCAGTGCAAATCGGCGGAGGGTAAAGATACACCCCTCGCCGGCCCCGCCGGGACCGTCTCCCGCTCCCGGGGAGAGGGCGTGGACGGCGGGTCGAGGCGGCGGTACCGATATGACGTTTACGTAAACGTAAAGTGTGCCTTCCCCATCGGGCCGCCGTCAACGGGTAAAGTATCGCCCTCATGGCCACGCCTGCCGCCATCGCCGAAATCACCGAGCACCCGCCGCTCACCTCGCTGCTGCTCAACGTCGCTCACGCGATCGACCACCTCGTCCTCTTGATCTTCGCGACCGCGGTCGGCTCGATCGCGGTCGACTTCGGCTTCTCGCGCTGGGAGGACTTGATGCCCTTCGCCACCGGCGCGTTCGTGCTCTTCGGGCTGGGCTCGGTGCCGTCGGGGCGCCTGGGCGACCAGTGGGGACGGCGCGCCATGATGGTGGTGTTCCATTTCGGCATCGGCGTGTCGTGCCTCCTGGCCTCGATCACGCAGAACGCGTGGCAGCTTGCCGCGGCGCTCACGCTGATGGGCGCGTTCGCGTCGATCTACCACCCGGTGGGCATCCCCATGCTCGTGCAGCACACCAAGCGGCCTGGCGTCGTGATCGGCATCAACGGGCTCGCGGGCAACTTGGGCATCGCGGTTGCCGCGGTCCTGACCGGACTCCTCGTGAAGTACTTCGGATGGCGCATGGCCTTCGCGGTGCCCGGCATCCTCACGATCCTCCTCGGCATCGTGTTCTGGCGCGTCGTGCCGCCCGAGCACGCGCCGCCGGCGCGCCGCGCGCCGAAGCAGTCGGACCTGCCGCGCAGCGAGCTCGTGCAGGCGGTGCTCGTCCTGACGATCACGTCGACGTGCGCAAGCCTGGTGTTCAACTTCACCACCAACGGCAACGGCGAGCTGATGGCCGACCGCCTTCGCGCGGTGACCACCGACCCCGCCGCCATCGGCGCCCTGCTCGGCTTGGTCTACGTCGTCGCCTCGTTCGCGCAGCTCATCGTGGGCCGAGCCATCGACCGCTATCCCCTGAAGAGCCTGTTCCTGTTCATCACGCTCATGCAGATCCCCCTGTTCCTGCTGGCCGCATTCGCGACCGGATGGGCGTTCTACGCGGTGGCCATCGCCTTCATGGCGTTCGTGTTCGGCGCGATTCCGTTCACCGAGGCGGTCATCGTGCGATACGTGGACGACCGCATGCGCTCGCGCGTCGCGGGGGTCCGGCTCGCCATTGCCTTTGGCGTGAGCTCGCTCGCGGTGTGGGCGCTGGGACCGCTCGTGAAGGCCAACGGATTCGCCTTCCTGCTCGCGCTGCTGGCCGCCCTCGCCGCGATTGGCGCCATCGCCGTAACCCGGCTGCCCGCGCAGCCCGCCGCCCCCACGGCACGCTAAGCGCGCCTTAATTTTCGCGCCGCTATACTGCGGCGACCTCGCAAACCGGGAGTGCGTCATGAAGCCTTTGCGCGCCTGCGCCATCTTTTTCGCATCGCTTGCGCTGTCCGCAGCCGCAGCCGCTGCGCTCCCGCGCGGCGTGACCGAAGTCGCGACCGTCGAGGGCATCACCGAATATCGTCTCGACAACGGCCTGCGCGTGGTGTTCTTTCCCGACGCGGGCTCGCCGGCGACGAGCGTCAACGTCACCTACCTCGTGGGCTCGCGTCACGAGCGCTATGGCGAGACGGGCATGGCGCACCTGCTCGAACACATGCTGTTCAAGGGCACGCCCACGAGCGGCAACTTCTGGGCCGAGATGACCAAGCGCGGGATGCGCAGCAACGGCTCGACCTTCCTCGACCGCACGAACTACTACGAGACGTTCAACGCCTCGCCCGCCGACCTCGAGTGGGCGCTGCGGATGGAAGCCGACCGCATGGTCAACTCGCGCGTCGACCGCAAGGATCTCGACACCGAGATGACGGTCGTGCGCAACGAGATGGAGCGCGGTGAGAACAATCCCGCGCGCGTCCTGTTCCAGAACGTCGTCGCATCGGCCTATCGCTGGCACAGCTACGGCAAGTCGACCATCGGCGCGCGCTCCGACGTCGAGAACGTCGACATCGAGAGCCTGCGCGCCTTCTATCGCACGTATTACCAGCCCGACAACGCGGTGCTCGTGGTGGCCGGCGCGTTCGACCCCGCGCAGACCCTGGGCTGGATCGCGCAATACTTCGGCGCGATTCCTCGGCCCACGCGTGCGCTGCCGCGCCTGTACACCGTCGAGCCCGTGCAGGACGGCGAGCGCACCGTCACCATCCGCCGCGTCGGCGACCAGCAACTCCTGGGCATTGCCTACCACGGCGTGGCCGCCGCCCACCCCGACCACACGGCACTCGATGCGCTGGCCACGATCATGGGCATGGAGCCCGCGGGCCGGCTATACAAGGCGCTCGTCGACACCAGGAAGGCGAGCGGCGTCGGCGCGTGGACGCCCAGCAGCTTCGACCCCGGTTTCGTCATGTTCAATGCGCAGGTTCCGCTCGGCGACTCCATCGACGCGGCACGCGAGGCGGCGATCGCCACCCTCGAGGGTGCGGCGTCACGGCCCATCACCAAGGCCGAGCTCGACCGCGCGCGGGCACGCGAGCTGAAGGACGTCGACGAGGCCCTCTCCGATCCCACGCGCTTCGGCATCCGGATGTCGGAGTCGATCGCGGCCGGCGACTGGCGCCTGTTCTTCCTCGCGCGGGACCGCTGGCGCGCCCTGACACCGGAAGACGTGCAGCGGGTCGCGGTCACGTACCTGAAGCCCGCCAACCGCACGGTCGCGCAGTTCGTGCCCGACCCCAAGCCTGATCGGGCACCGCCGCCTGCGCCGGTCGACGTTGCCGCGCTGGTGAAGGACTACAAGGGCGACCCTGCGGTGACGACGGGCGAGCTCTTCGTCCCGACGCCCGCCAATCTCGAGAGCCGCACGCAGCGGATGACGCTCGCCAACGGCATGAAGGTCGCGTTCCTGCCCAAGAAGACGCGCGGCCAGTCGGTGAAGGTCGCTCTGCAGATCGACCAGGGCGACGAAAAGTCGCTGGCCGGCACCAGGCCGCAGGGCGACCTCGCCGCCTCGATGCTCTCGCGCGGCACGCAGAAGCGATCGCGCCAGGACATCGAGGACGCGCTCGACCAGTTGCGCGCGAAGGTGACCTTCACCGGATCGGACGCGCGCACGTCGATGGCTGCGGAGACGTACCGCAAGGAGCTGCCCGGCGTGCTGCGTCTCGTGGCCGAGATGCTGCGCGAGCCGTCGTTTCCCGACGCGGAGTTCGCGAAGTTGCAGCGGGAGGGGATCGCGTCCATCGAGGCCGCGCGCGGCGATCCGGAGAAGATGGCCGCGCGCACGCTGCAGCGGTACGGCAATCCGTATCCGGCCGGCGATCCGCGCTACGTGCCCACGTTCGACGAGGAGATCGCCCTGGTCCGCAAGACGACCGCGGCCGATCTGCGCGCCTTTCACAAGCGGTTCACCGGCGGCACGGGCGAGATCGCGATCGTCGGCGACTTCGACGTCGACGAGGCGCGCAAGGTGCTCGAGGCTTCGCTCGGTACGTGGCAGAAGGCCGCGCCGTACGCGCGCATTCCCGATCCGCTCGTGGCCAGGGCGCCCACGGTCGTGACCCTCGAGACGCCGGACAAGGCCAACGCCGCGCTCTACGGCGGCCTGTCGATGGCCATCAACGACGACAGCGCCGACTTCGGCGCGGCGCGCGTCGCGCAATTCCTGCTGGGCGAGGGTGCCACTTCGCGTCTGTGGAAGCGCATCCGCGAGAAGGACGGCCTCTCGTACGGGGTGTATGCCTTCGGGACGTGGAACGCGTTCGAGCCCAACTCGAAGCTCAACGTCATCGCGATCTTCGCGCCTCAGAATCGCGGCCGTCTCACGGGCGCGCTCAACGAGGAGCTGGCGCTCGCGACGCGCGATGGCTTCACCGACGCCGAGGTGGGCGAAGGCAGGGCCACCGTGCTGAAGCGCCGCACGCTCGCACGAGGCCAGGACGCCAACCTCGCGGCGCTGCTGGTCGAGCAGCTGCACGTCGGACGCACCTGGGACCACGCCGGAAAGATCGACGCCGCCATCGAGGCCGCGTCGACGGCCCAGGTGAACGCCGCGTTCCGCAAGTACATGCAACCCGAAGCCTTCGCGCTGGTCTATGCCGGGGACTTCGCACGTCAACGATAGAGCCCGCCCATGAACATCACGAACCTCATCCGCCGCTTCCTTGCGCTCTTCTGCTTCGTCGCGCTGGGCGCCCACGCGGCGCTGCCGCCCGGCATCACGCAGGGCGCGACCGTCGAAGGCGTCACCGAGTACCGCCTCGCCAACGGCCTCACGGTGCTCCTGTTTCCCGACGCCTCACAGGCCAAGACGACGGTCAACGTCACGTATCGCGTGGGCTCGGCGAACGAGAGCTACGGCGAGACGGGCATGGCCCACCTGCTCGAGCATCTCGTGTTCAAGGGCACGCCGTCGCGCGGCAACATCATGCAGGAGCTCGCGCGTCGCGGCATGAGCTACAACGGATCGACGGGCTTCGACCGCACCAACTACTTCCAGTCGTTCAACGCCGCCGACGAGAACCTCGACTGGGCGCTGTCGATGGAAGCCGACCGCATGGTCAACTCGTACATCAGGAAGAGCGACCTCGACACCGAGATGACGGTGGTGCGCAACGAGTACGAGAACAGCGAGAACAACCCACAGCTCGTGCTCTTCGGACGCATGCTGTCCACGGCCTACCAGTGGCACAACTACGGAAACCTGCCGATCGGCGCGCGCACCGACATCGAGAACGTCGACATCGGCCGCCTGCAGGCGTTCTACAGGACGTACTACCAGCCCGACAACGCCGTGCTCATCGTCGCGGGCAAGTTCGATCCGGAGAAGACGCTTGCGCTCATCGCGAAGTACTTCGGGCCGATTCCCAAGCCCTCCCGCACCCTGCCCAAGGTCTACACGCTCGACCCGGTGCAGGACGGCGAGCGCTCGGTGACGCTGCGCCGCGTCGGCAGCACCAAGCATTTGGCGCTCATGTATCACGGCGTGCGCGGCGCGCATCCGGACCACGTCGCCACGGAAGCCCTGGCGCAGATCATGGCCAGCGCGCCTTCGGGACGCCTGTACAAAGCGCTGGTGGAGACGAAGAAGGCCGCGTCGGTGGACGGCGAGGCCGATTCGCTCGCGGACCCGGGCTGGATTGCGTTCTTCGCGCAGATCCCCGAGAAAGAATCGATCGAGCCCGCGAAGGACGCGATGTTCGCGACCATCGCCAACATCGCCAGGGAGCCGATCACCGAAGCCGAGGTCGCCCGCGTGCGCGCGCGCGCGGCGAAAGCCTTCGACGAGACGATGGCCAGTCCCCAGAAGTTCGGCGTCGCCATCTCGGAGTCGATCGCGCTCGGCGACTGGCGTCTCTTCTTCCTGCAGCGCGACCGTTACCGCGCGCTCAAGCCCGCGGACGTCCAGCGCGTCGCACTCGAGTACCTCAAGCGCAGCAACGAGACGGTCGGCGAGTTCATTCCTGACCCGTCGCCCGATCGCGCACCCGTGCCACCGACGGTGGACGTGCTCGCGATGGTGAAGGATTACAAGGGCGACGCGGCGCAGACCGCGGGGGAGGCGTTCGATCCCTCGCCGGCGAACCTCGACGCGCGCACGCAACGGTTCACGCTGCCCAACGGCATGAAGGTCGCCCTGCTTCCGCGCAAGACGCGCGGCGAAGCGGTGAGCTTCCAGGTCGCGCTTCACTTCGGGGACGAGAAGTCGGTGTTCGGCAAGGCGTCGACCGGCGCGCTCACCGGCGGCATGCTCACCCGCGGCACGGCCAAGCGTTCCCGCCAGGAGATCCAGGACACGTTCGACAAGCTGCGCGCGAAGGTCGCAGTGAACGGAACCCAGACCGGTGCATCCGCCGGCGGACAGACGTACCGCGCTGAACTCGCCGACGTGCTGAAGCTCACCGCGGAGGTGCTGCGCGAGCCTTCGTTCCCGGCCGCGGAGTTCGAGACGCTGAAGCGCCTGCGCGCCGCGTCGCTCGAGGAATCGAAGCAGGATCCGCAGGCTCTCGCGCAGCGCGCACTCGGGCGCCACGACAACCCGTACCCGGCCGGCGACCCGCGTCACGTGCCGACCATCGACGAGAGCCTCGCCAACAACGCGTCCGCCACGCTCGACGACGTCAAGGCGTTCTACGGCAAGTTCTACGGAGCGAGCAACGCGGAGCTCGCCATCGTCGGCGACTTCGACGCCGACGCGATGAAGGCGCTCGTCACGCAGCTCTTCGGGGACTGGAAGAGCCCGTCGCCCTATGCACGCGTACCGGAGCCGTTCGTTGCAATGAAGCCGGCGGCCATCAAGGTGGACCTGCGCGACAAGGCCAACGCGTGGCTCTTCGGGGCACAGCGCCTGCAGGTCAACGACATGAGTCCCGACTACCCTGCGCTGCTCGTCGCGAGCTTCATCCTGGGGGACTCGCAATCGGCGCGCGTGCCCGACCGTTTGCGCCAGAAGGACGGACTCTCCTACGCCGCCGGCACGTATTTCCAGCCGAGCGCGCACGAGCCCAACAGCACCATCGGTGCCTACGCGATCTTCGCGCCGCAGAACCTCGCCCGCGTTCGCGCCGGCATGTCCGAGGAGATCGCGCGCGCCGTCAAGGACGGCTTCACCGAAGACGAGGTCAACGCCGCGAAGGCCGGCCTCCTGCAACGGCGCCAGCTCGGCCGCACCGAGGATGGCAGCATCGCGGGCGCGCTCGTGGGTCAGTCCTATCTCGGCCGCACGTTCGCGATTTCCGGAGCGGTGGACGCGGCCATCGCCAAGCTCACCGCCGCGGACGTGAACGCCGTGCTGCGCAAGTACGTGAAGCCGGACGACTTCACGTTCGCATTCGCGGGAGATTTCAAGTAGGGGATTGCAGCGCTTCCGGAACGATCTTGCGGAGCGCGTCCGCGATCCCCGTCGCGCACGCGACGCAAGGCGCCTTCGCCGTCGGTGCGTCGGGGGCGAAAGGCGCATGCCATCCGCCCGCCTCCTCGACCAGGAGGAGGCCCGCGACCGCGTCCCACCACGAGAGCTGCAGCTCGACGAAGGCGTCGAGCCTGCCGCTCGCGACGTGCGCGAGCTGCAGCGCCGCCGATCCGAAGTTACGCATCGCGATGCCGCTTTCCATCATGCGCCGCCGGATGTCGAAGTAACGCCCGTCGAACGAGCGGTCGTGGTGCCCGAGGACGATGTAGCTGCCGGCGAGGTCGCGCGTCTTCGCGACATGCACGCGCACGTCGCGACCGGCCGTCTCACAGAACGCGCCGCCGCCGCGGCGCGCGTGGTGGAGCGCATCCGCGGGCGGATCGAAGACCGCGCCCACCTGCGTGACGCCATCCGCGACGAAGCCGATCGAGACGTTCCAGTACGGCGTGCCCCGCAGGAAGTTGTGCGTGCCGTCGATGGGATCGACCACCCAGCACCGCTCGATGGGGCCCGCGAACTCGCTCGCGGTCTCCTCCCCCAGGAAGGTGTCGCGCGGAAACGCATGGGCAAGCTCGCGACGGATCGTGTTCTCGACGTCGCGATCGGCGTGGCTCACGTAATCGGACACGCCCTTCACCTCGACGTCGAGGCGATCGCGATGCACGAAGTAGTCGAGCGCGAGAGCGCCCGCGGCGCGCGCGATCCGGCGCGCGGCGTCGTGACGCTCGGCGATCTCGGAACTGGAGATCACCGGGGCAGGACGATCACGGCGTCCGGCTCGAACGCCACGCCGACGGCGTCGTCGCGGCGGCGCGCCGCGCGCACGTCGTTGTCGAAGATCAGGAGCTCGCCCCACGCGGTCGCGACGACGTACTCGATTCGGCTCCCGAGGTAGGCGGCGCGCCTGCACGTGCCGGGCAGCACGCCGTGTCCCGCGTCGACCACGCGCAGCCGTTGCGGACGCACCGCGAGCGTGGCGGGTCCTGCGGCAACGCCGTTCGCATGCACCGGGGCCGCCACGCCCCCGGCGGAGAACGTCGCGCGATCGCCCGCGAGCGCGAGCTCGCCGTCGACGAGGTTGGCGTCGCCGATGAAGTCCGCGAGGAAGCGGCTGTTCGGCGATTCGTAGAGGTTGGTCGGCGTCCCCTGCTGCGCGATCGTGCCTTGGTTCATCACGATGATGTGATCCGACACCGCGAGCGCCTCCTCCTGGTCGTGCGTCACGTACAGCACGGTGAGCGAAAGCGACTGCTGCAGCTCGCGGATCTCCTCGCGCACGCGCCGGCGCAGCTTGGCATCGAGGTTACTCAGCGGCTCGTCGAACAGGAGCACCGCGGGCTCGAGCACGAGCGAGCGCGCGACGGCGACGCGCTGCTGCTGGCCGCCCGAAAGCTCCGAAGGCAGGCGATTCTCGAAATCGGCGAGGCCCAGCATCCGGAGCTTCTCGCGCGCCATGTCGCGGGCCTTGCTCTTGTCGACACGCATCGAGATCGGCCCGTAGCACACGTTCTCCAGCACGGTCATGTGCGGGAACAGCGCGTACGACTGGAAGACCATGCTGACGTCGCGCTCGTTGGCGGCGCGCAGCGTCACGTCCTTGCCGCCGATCAGCACCCGTCCGCTCGTCACCGCCTCGAGGCCCGCGACCATCCGCAGCGTGGTGGTCTTGCCGCAGCCTGAAGGGCCGAGCAGCGTCACGAGCTCGCCCTGCGCGACCTCGAACGAAACGTCGTCGACGGCGATGACGCTGCCGTACTTCTTGGTGACGTGCTCGAATACGACACCGCCCGTGACGTCGCTCATGCCGATTCGCCTCTCGAATGACGGACCTCGAAGCCCCGGACCTTACTCATGGTAGGACCACACCGCCGACGCCGCCGCCCAGTCCGCGACCGGCGTCTTGAACCGCTTGTCGGCCTTCACGTCGATCACGGTGGGACCCGACCGGCCGAGCGCGCGGCCGTACGCGGCCGCGAGCTCCGCGGGATCGCGCACCGTCTCCCCCTCGCACCCGAGGCTTCTGCCGAATGCAGCCCAGTCGACGTCGGGGAGCGATGTCAGCTCGTCGGGCAACGGGCCCTCGACGTGCGCGCGCAGCCAGACGTTGCCGAGGGCCGAGTTGTTGATGACGACGAAGACGATCGCGAGCCCGTATCGCGCGGCCGTTGCGACCTCGATGCCGTGCATGTGCATGCAACCGTCGCCGGTGATGACGGCCACCTTGCGCGCCGGTTGCGCGCACTGCACGCCGATCGCCGCCGGAATCGCCCAGCCCATCGGCCCGAGGTTGGTCGCTGAAATGTAGGTGCGCGGCGCGACCGCATCCCAGTAGTGCCCGGCAAAGGCGCGATGCGCCCCGGAGTCGACGAGCAGGATGCCGTCGTCCGGAAACACGGCGCGAAGATCCGCCACGATCCTCGCCGGATGAATCGGCTGTGCTCCGCTGCTCTGGTTTTCCGGATCCTGCAGGCGCGGCGCCGCACGTATGGACGCGAGCCACGCCTTGCGCGCCGCGCGCGTCGGCTCGAGCGCCTCCGCAACGCGTGCCTGCTGCCCCGTGAGCCACGCGAGGTAGGACCCCGCATCGCCGACGACGCCGTAGGCGCCGGCCGTGGCGCCGGCGGCGAGCTGCGAGAGGTTCACGAGCACCGTCGCGCGTGCGGCGAGCGCCGAGGACGCGTGCATCGAGTCGCGTTCGTCGAGGCCGGAACCGAGGATGATCAGCAGGTCCGGCGGCGTGTCGAGGATCGCCATGCGCGCATGATGCGTGCCGGCGTATCCGAACACGCCGAGCGAGAGCGGATGATCCTCCGGGAACATGCCTTTGGCGCGCAGCGTCGTCGCAACAGGAACATCCCACGCCTCGGCAAAGTCACGCAGCGTGCGCGCGGCGTCGGCATGCTCCACTCCCGCGCCGACCAGCAGCACCACGCGCGCGGGCGCGGGCGCGAAGGCGTCCAGCGACGCGGCCGCGCCTTCGGCCGAGAGCAGCGCCGGGTGCTTCACGGCATCGCCGATACGCTCGTAGCATGCGCTGTGCTCGGTGGTCTGCGCGTCGGAGGGTATCGAGATGTGGACGGGTGCCATGGGCGCGGTGCGCATCTCGAGCATCGCGCGCCTGAACACGTGGTTGAGGTTGCGCGGATTGTCGATGGAGCTCGAGTAGCGCGTGATCGGCCGCATCAGCGAGACGTCGTCGAGCGTCTGGCTGCTCGCGTCCTGGAACATGCCAAGGCCCTCGAGGGCCGTCGCCACCTCGCCGCTCATGACAAGCAGCGGCGATCCGTCCGCACGGGCGGCGGCCACCGCGGTCACCGTGTTACCGAGCCCCGGCCCGCCGATGCAGAGCACGACGCCGAAGTTGCCGCTCGCGCGCGCGTAGCCGTCGGCCATGTACGCCGCGCCGCCCTCCTGCGCGGCGACGATCGCCCGCACCGCCGTCTGCCGCCCCAGCGCCGGGAGGAAGGGATCGACGAGCGCACCAGGCACCATGAACAGATGGTCGACGCCTTCCGTGGCGAGCGCGTCGAGGATGTAGTCGGTGCCGAGCATCGTCAGTTTCCAGTCACGAGTGTGGGCGCGGACCGCCGTCCGATGCGCGTGTCGCCGACGAGCTTCTGCATCACGAGCAGCACGGACAGCATCACGAGGATGAGCACGGCCGAATACGCGATCGCCAGTGGATACTCGCCGGCTTCCACGCGGTTGATCACATAGACGGTGGCGAGGTTGTACTTGGCGGTGGCGAGGAAGATCACCGCGCTCACCGCGGTCATCGCGTGGGTGAAGCTGAACACCAGCGTGGCGAGGATGGCCGGCCGCAGGAGCGGCAGGATCACCTCGCGCAGCGTGCGCACGGTGGAGGCGCGCAAGGTCGAGGACGCCTCGTCGAGCGTCTTGTCGATCTGCGCGAGCGCCGCAACGCCCGCGCGCACGCCGACCGGCATGTTGCGGAACACGAAGCACAGCACGAGGATCGCCATGCCGCCGGTGAGCTCGAGCGGCGCCACGTTGAACGCGACGATGTACGACACGCCGATCACCGTGCCGGGGATCGCGAAGCTCACGAGCGTGAGGAACTCGAAGGCGCGCCGCCCCACGAAGCGATGACGGGTGATCACGTACGCGGCAAGCAAACCCACCGCGGCGGTGAGCGGTGCTGCGATCGCCGCCACTCCGATCGTCGTGAAGAGGCTGTCCCACGCCGAGCCCGCGAAGATGCTCGCCTTGTTGTCGAACGCGATGCCGAATCCCGCGATGAAATGCGAGAACGAGAGGGTCATGTCGCCGCGGCCGATGTCCTTGACGAAGCCGCCGACGAAGATGATCGCGTAGCAGGCGAGCGTGAAGAAGATCCACAGGCCCGCCACGCCGAAGCACACGTTCCACAAGGGCTTGGGGAGCTTGCCCGGGATGCCGTTATCGCCCTTGCCGGTGACGGTGACGTACGAGAGCTTGCCGATCCAGCGCTGCTGCAGGTAGAACGCCACCATGGTGAGGCCCAGCAGCACGGTGGCGAGCGCCGCGGCGCGTCCCGGGTCGTGCTGCGCGCCCGCGACGGCGAAGAAGATCTTGGTCGAGAGCACCTCGTAGTTGCCGGCCAGCACGATGGGATTGCCGAAGTCGGCGAGGCTCTCGACGAAGCCCAGCAGGAACGCGTTGGCGAGCGCGGGCCGCAGGAGCGGCCACGTGACGGAGCTGAAGACGCGCCAGCGCGAGCCGCGCAGCGTCTGCGCGGCTTCCTCGAGCGCGGGGCTGATCGCCGCGAGCGCGCCGTGCAGGATCATGAACGCGATGGGCGAGAACGTGAGGAGCTGGGCGAGCGCCACGCCCGGCAGCCCGTAGATCCAGCGCGAGCGCGGAATGCCGCAGCAGGCGTCGAGCCATCCCGTGACGAGTCCCGTGCGGCCGAACAGCACGACCAGCGCCAGCGCGATCACGAACGGCGGCGTCACGATCGGCAGGATCGACATCAGCTTGACGATGCCGGAATAGCTGCGCCCGCCGCGCTGGACGACCAGCGCGAACACGAGACCGAGGAGCGTCGACAGGAGCCCGACGATCGTCGCGAGCACGGCCGAGTTGATCGCGACCCCGCAGCGCGTGCCGCCGCCGAAGCAGCCCAGCCCCCAGATGTCCTCGGTGAGGAGCCGCTGCGCGAGGAGTTGCGGCGCAAAGCTTCCCTTCGCATCGAACACCGCGGCAAGCAGCGATCGCGCCACCGGATAGAAGATGAAGATGACGAGAAGTACGGCGATGACGACGACGATGGTCGACACCGTGGGGTCGCCCGCAAAGACGCCGCGCCGCGCGATCGCGCGCGCGAAGGCGACGGTCAATGCCGCGAGGGCGATGGCCGCGCCCCATCCGAACGACGGCCCTGTGGGACCGAGCGCGAGCGCGCTGCCGAGCGTCCACGCGACGGCGAAGCCGCTCGCAAGCGCGGTCCAGCGATCGAGCTCGCGCCACGCGAAGAAGAGCGCGGCTGCCGCGGCCACGACCAGGGGCCACATCGCCGTGC
>CAZIZD010000066.1:0-8670 GCA_964543615.1 uncultured Alcaligenaceae bacterium
TAGTGCGAGTTCTCGGTCGTGAATCCGTACGCGAACTCGTCCATGTTGAGCGCACCGGCCAGCACCGCGCCAGCATCGCGCATGCGCGCGACGAGGGTCGCGTCGCGGCTCGCCTTGGGGCGCGACGCGTTCACCGCAGCACCCGCGAGCGTCGTGAGCCCTTCCACGTCGAACAGGTTCTTGACGGCGTAGGGAACGCCGGCGAGAGGCAGCGACTCGCCCGCGGCCACGCGCCGGTCGACCGCGTGCGCTTCGGCGAGCGCACGTTCGCGCGTGACTGCCGTGAAGGCGTTGATCGAAGGATCGAGGCGGGCGACGCGCGCGAGCGCGTCTTCCACGACGGACACCGCGCTCGCACGCGCACCGTTGACAGCCGCCGCGATCTCCTGCGCGCTTGCGGTCACGGCTCGAAGACGGGCGCGATCTCGACGTCGTCCGGGAGACGGACGTCGAGCACGGGCTCGGCGATGGCCGCAATGCGCGCGAAGTGCCCGATGACGCGCTCGCGCTCGCCGTCGCGCAGCGCGATGCCCTGTGCCGCACAGGCGGCATCGACGTACGCCGCGAGCTCCGCCTCGGTCAACGGATTCCCTTCGGTCTCATCGCCGCACTTCGCGCTGGAAGATCTCGAGGCTTCGCTTCTTGGCGGCAATGAACGTCGGCTCGGAGAGGGTCGCCACGGTGCGCGGGCGCGGATCCTCGTAGCGCAGGATTTCGGCGACCTTGGTGGGCCGCTTGGTCAGAAGCAGCACCTCGTCGGCCAGATACACGGCTTCCTCGAGGTCGTGCGAGACGAGCATCATCGTGGTGCCGGTGGCCATGAACACTTCCTGCAGCTTCTCGCGTATGAACAAGGTCATCTCGAAGTCGAGTGCCGAGAACGGCTCGTCGAGGAACAGCACCTCGGGCTCCGGCGCCAGGGCGCGCATGATCGACGCCGTCTGCTGCTGGCCGCCCGAGAGCTCGTAAGGATACCGGTTGAGGTCGAACTTGACGTCGAAGGACGCGACGAGCTCGGCCATGCGGCGGTCGACCTCGGCCTTCGACTTGCCGGCGAGCCGCAGCGGATACGCGATGTTGTCGATCGTGCGCATCCACGGGAAGAGCGCTTCGCGATAGTTCTGGAAGACATAGCCGATCTTGGTCTCCGCGAGCGACTTGCCGTCGAACAGGATCTGTCCGCCGTCGATGGGCACGAGCCCCGCGATCATGTTGATGAGCGTCGACTTGCCGCAGCCGTTGGGCCCGAACACCGAGACGATCTTGTGCTTGGGGATGTCGAGGTCGAAGTTCTCGTACAGCGGCCAGCCGGCGAAGTACTTGGTGAGGCCGCGGATGGTGATCTCGGTGCCCGGCGGACCGGGCACGAACGCCCGCTCGGGGACGTCGGCGATCACGGGCGCATTGAGGACGGTCGGGCCGCTCATCGTCCGCTCCAGTGCACGATCCGCCGCTCGGCGTAGAGGAACAGTACGTTGAGCGCGTAGCCCAAGACGCCGGCCGAGAGGATGGCGGCGTACATGCTCTTCACGTTCAGCACCTGCTGCGCGTCGATGATGCGGTGGCCAAGGCCATTGTCGGAGCCGATGAACATCTCGGCCACGATCACGATCACCAGCGCCATCGACACCGCGCTGCGCAGGCCCACGAAGGTCGGCTGCAGCGACTCCCAGAGGAGCACGTCGCGAAAGATCTGCCAGCGCGTGGCGCCCATCACCTTCGCGGCCATCATGCGCTGCTTGCGCGCGTTGATGACGCCGTACGCGCTGTTGAACACGACCAGGAGGAACGCGCCGAACGCCGCGATGGCCACCTTGTTGATGTCCGACACGCCGAAGATCAGGAGGAACAGCGGAATCAGCGCCGACGATGGCGTGGAGCGAAAGAAGTCGATCAGGAACTCGACGCTGCGATACGCGCGCTCGTTGCTGCCGAGCACCACGCCGAGCGGCACGCCCACGATCGCCGCGATGGCGAAGGCCTGCAGCGTGCGCTTCACCGTGACGAGGAAGTCGGTGAGCAGCGGCCCGCCGGCAAGCCCCGTCACGAGGGTGGTCAACGTATCGAAGGGCGTCGGCAGGAGGATCGGCTTGATGAAGCCGCCGCGCACCGCAATGTCCCACACGACGAACAGGAAGAGCGGCCCGATGATGGGCAGGAAGCGCCGCCACTGCGCCTTCCTGGGGAGCGCGGGCGCGCGCGCCTCGCCCGCGGCGCTCCACGGTTGTGCGGTACGAACGCCTTCGTCGGGCATGGTCTATCCCTTGTAGAGGAGATCGGCCACGACGACCTTCTTGTCGAAGATGCCCTTCTCCGTGAAGAGGTCGAAGAACTTCTGGAAGTAGGCAATGTCGGCCGGCTTGAACTCGTTCCACGCCATGTAGGCGGCGAGCGGCACTTCGCCGGTGAGCGGCCCCTCGATCGCGGTGTAGCCCTTGAGATACTGGCGCGCCTCGTCGGGCTTGGTGCGCACGAACTCCACGCCCTTGAGGTACGCCGCGATGTACTTCTTCGTGGCGTCGGGATTCTTCTTGATGAACTCGCTCGTGAGGCTCGCGGAGCCGCCGTGCCACGGGGCGAGCGGGTCGCCGAGGATGTACTTGGCGACCACCCCCGCCTCGACGATGCGCGTGGTGCCGTTCATGCGGCCCACGGTCCCGGTCGGCTCGAGGGTGTAGGCGCCGTCCACCTGGCCTGCCGCCACGGCCGCGACGTGCTGGCCGATGGGCAGCTCGATCACGGTCGTCCCGGTCGCGCCCGCGCGCTCCAGCATCGTCTTGGCGAGCGTCACGTTCTGGATGCCGGGACCGGAGGCGAGACGCTTGCCCTTGAAGTCGGCGATCGTCTTGTACGTGCTGTCCTTGGGCGCGATGAACTCGTCGAGCACCCACTTCTGGTTGCTCGGATTCGTGCAGATGATCTTGAAGAGGCCCGGCTGCGCGATCTCGCCGATCGCGAGGTTCGCGGAGCCCGTGCCGTTGGAGCTGCCGTCGGAGCGGCCGGCGAGCATGGCCTCCATCACCTGTTGCGCGCCGGCGAACTTGATGCCTTCGACGTCGAGTCCCGCTTCCTTGAAGTAGCCCTTCTCGATCGCGACGAAGAACGGAAGGCCCGACGCGATCGGCCAGAATCCGATGCGGATCTTGGGCGCGGCCTGCGCACGCAGGATTGCGGGCGCGCCGAGGAGCGCCACGGAGGCGCCGGCCTGCAGCACGCGGCGCCGGCCTGGCTTCGCGAGGTTGGCTTCAGGCTGGGGAGCGGGCTTGGTCATCGTCTTTCTCCTTGGAGGGAATCGAACCGGTACTGCGGGCGGCGACGTAGCGGCGCCATCCGCCGTGATGCGTGATGTCGGAGGCGTCGCGCACCGCGACGGCCTCGCACAGGAAGCCCTTCACCTGGCTGCCGTCCTCGAGCTCGAGCGTGCCGATGCCAAGCGGCGGCGGGATCGCCGCGACGAAGCGTCCGAAGGCGGTCGCGGACATCTCCCAGATCTCCGCCTCGACGGCGCGGCCGGCATCGCCGCGCACGAGTCCGGGCTTGGGAGGCGTGGTGGGTAGCGCGTAAAGGCGATACCGCGCGCTGGTGCGCACGGCGCGCACGAGGCGCGCCCCAAGTGACACGAGCTCATGGTTGAGCGCCATGCCGGATAGGTGCGCACCCACCACCGCGAGCTGCACGACCTCGCCTTGCATGAGCAGCGATTGCGGCGGCGGCATCGGCACGCCGAGTGCGCCGGCGGGCAGCGCACATGCGGCGTGGAAGCGTTGCCCGAGATCCGCGAGCATGAGGTCGCTGCCGCGCGGTGCAATGAGCGTGATGCCGGCAGGCAAGCCATCCGGTCGCATTGCCGCAGGGACCGCGATGGCCGCGAGGTCGAGCAGGTTGACGAAGTTGGTGTAGGCGCCCAGGTGGCGATTGAGCTCGATCGGATCGGCCTCGAGCTGCGCGATCGTGTAGATCGTGGGCGCGCTCGGCACGGCGAGCACGTCGCAGTCGTTCCACGTGCCCGCGAGTTGCGACGCGAGTGCCGCGAGACGTGCGTCGGCCGCGTACGCGTCGCTGGCCGTGAAGCGGCGTCCGCCCGCGATGATCGCGCGCACGGCGGGATGGATCGCATCCGGCTGCGCGTCGAAGAACGCTCGGATCGCGGCGTGGCGCTCGGCGACGCGCGGTCCCTCGTAGAGCAGCGCCGCCACCTCCTGCCACGGCGCGAAGTCGATCTCGCGCACGGCGGCCCCGAGCGACACGAGGCGATCGAGGGCCGTCTCGAACGCCGCCTGCGCGGCATGGTCCCCGTGGAACTCCCGCTGCGGCGTCCGTGGAACGGCGACTGTGAACCGCTCACCGAGGCGCGGTGCATCGAGCGCCACCACGGGACGCGCCGGGGTCATGGCGGCCATTGCGCGCGCGGCGTCGTCTACGGTCAATGCGAACACGGACACGCAGTCGAGCGAACGGCACGCGGGCACCACGCCCTGCGTCGACACGAGACCGCGCGAAGGCTTGATGCCCACGATGTTGTTGAAGGCCGCGGGCACGCGGCCCGAACCCGCGGTGTCGGTACCGAGTGCCACATGGACGAGCCCGCGCGCCACGGCCACCGCCGAGCCCGAGCTCGACCCACCCGAGATGTAGCCCGGATCGAACGCGTTCGGCACGGCACCATAGGGCGAGCGCGTGCCCACGAGGCCCGTCGCGAACTGGTCGAGGTTGGTCTTGCCGACGACGATCGCGCCTTTGGCCGTCAGCGCGGCCACCGCCTCCGCCGACGCCGCGGGCTCGTACGCGAACGCGGGACATGCCGCGGTCGTGGCGAGTCCCGCCACGTCGATGTTGTCCTTGACCGCGCACAGCGCGCCGAAGACGGGGCTGCGCAGGGCCTCGCCGGGGTTCGCGGCGAGCTCGCGATCGAGCGCCTCGGCGCGGCGTCGCAGTACCGAAGGCGCGAAGGTCGAGATCCACACGGGCCGCCCACGCTCGTCCTCGGGGCGGGCAAGCCAATGCTCCACGACTTCGGAGGGCCGCCAGCGTCCCGCGCGGTAGGCGTCGTGGAGCTCGCCGATCGTCGGGGGTGGAATGCGGGGCATCGGGTGACAGTGGCTTGTATACTAGACTGCATACTAAGCAAGCCAGATGCCAACCCGGGGTTCGGACGATAGCTTTTTGAATCAGTGACTTGCGTCAGAACCGCAGTACGCGCCGCGGTCGAGGTTGGTGCGCGGCGCGGTGCGCCGCACCCGAATCATGCAGAGGGCGGCGTCCTGGTGTCGCCAATGGGGGTGCGCGATTCGGCCGGGATTTCTCCCCGCAGATGCGGCGCAGCGAGGCGCAGGTAGTGCAGCATCGACCAGAGCGTGAGGATGGCGGCCACCCACAGCGCGACCGTGCCGAGAAGCGCAGTGGGAATGACCCCGAACAGCGGCTCGTAGAGCAGGAGCGCGATGATTGCCGTCATCTGCGCAGCCGTCTTCACCTTGCCGATGAAGGCGACTGCCACGTTCTTGGTCTTGCCGATCTGCGCCATCCACTCGCGCAGCGCCGAGATGGCGATCTCGCGGCCGATGATGATGATGGCGAGGTATGCCTCCGCGCGGCCGAGCTGCACGAGCAGGATCAGTGCGGCAGCGACCATGAGCTTGTCCGCGACGGGATCGAGGAAGGCGCCGAATGCGCTCGTCTCGCCCAGCCGCCGGGCGAGGTAGCCGTCGAGCCAGTCGGTGATGGCCGCAGCCGCGAAGATGCCCATGGCCGTCCAGTTCTTCGCGACCGGCATGAGCCACGTGTCCGGCAGGTAATAGACCGCGACGAAGACCGGGATCAGCACGATCCGCAGCCACGTGAGCGCGATGGGAATGTTGAGCGGCACGCGGAGAAACTCTGTTGGGTAAGCAGCAGGACGCCAGGCGCTACGCGCGCCGGCCCGCCGCTACTTTACCCTTCAATGCAGTTCCGCAAAAATGCGCTCGGCGAGCGCCCGCGAGATGCCGGGCACCCGCGCGATGTCCTCCACGCTCGCCGCCTGCACGCCCTTCACGCCTCCGAAGTGCTGCAGCAACGCCTTGCGCCGGGTGGCGCCGATGCCCGCGATGTCCTGCAACGAGGAGGTGGTGCGCGCCTTGGCACGACGCGCCCGGTGCCCCTGGATGGCGAAGCGATGCGCCTCGTCGCGGATCTGCTGGAGGAGGTGCAGGCCCGGATGATCCGAGGGCAGGTTGAGCACGGCCTCGCGATCCGGAAACACGATGTCCTCGAGGCCCGCCTTGCGCTCGGGTCCCTTGGCGATACCGATGATGGGCACCTGGTGCAGGCCCTGCTCTTCCAGCACGCTCGCCGCCACGCCCACCTGGCCCTTGCCGCCGTCGATCACCAGGAGATCGGGCGCGGGATATTCGCCGGCGACGATGCGCGCGCAGCGGCGGGTCAGCGCCTCGCGCATCGCCGCGTAGTCGTCTCCCCCCTGCTCCGGCGTGACGTTGAAGCGCCGATACTCGGACGACTGCATCGCGAGCCGGTCGAAGATCACGCACGACGCGACCGCAGCCTCGCCCATCGTGTGCGAGATGTCGAAGCACTCGATACGCTGCGCCGTCGGAGGAAGCGCGAGCGCTTCCTGCAGCGCCGCGAGGCGGTCTTCCTGCGTGGCCTTCTGCGCGAGCTTCTGGCGCAGGGCGAAGGTCGCATTCTGCTGCGCCATCGCGAGCCACACGCGCCGCTCGCCCCCGGGATTGCCGACGATCTCGACCTTGTGTCCCGACTGCCCGGCAAGGATGTCCGCCAGCGCCGCGTGATCCTCCACGTCCGGCACGACGATCGTCGGCGGCACCGGCCGCTCGAGGTAGTGCTGCGTGAGGAACGTAGGCACGATCTCGGCTTCGCCCGCGACGTCGGCGGCATCCGCGTGCCGCGGGAAGAACGTCTTGTCGCCGACGTGGCGTCCTCCGCGCACCATCACCACGTTCACCGCAAAGAGCCCGCGCTCGATGGCCGCCGCCACGACGTCGATGTCGCCGGCGGTCGCGCTCTCCACGAACTGGCGCGACTGCAGCATCTGCATGCGCGCGATCTTGTCGCGAATGCGCGCTGCGCGCTCGAACTCGAGCTTGCCCGCGGCCTCCTCCATCTGCGCCTGCAGGCGCGTCAGCACCTCGCTCGCCTTGCCGCGCAGGAAGAGCGACGCACCTTCGACGTCCTCGCGATACTCGGCCTCGCCGATCCTGCCCACGCAAGGCGCGGTGCATCGCTGGATCTGGTGCAGCATGCACGGCCGCGAGCGGTTGGCGAACACGGTGTTCTCGCACGTGCGGAGCTGGAACACCTTCTGCAGGGTCGCGATGCCCTCGCGCACGGCGCCCGCGCCGGGGAACGGACCGAAGAAGCGGTGCTTCTTGTCGAGCGCGCCGCGATGGAAGCGAAGCTGGGGAAAGGCGTCTCCGCTGATGCAGATGTACGGGTAGCTCTTGTCGTCCCGGTAGAGGATGTTGTAGCGCGGCTCGTGCGCCTTGATGAAGTTGTTCTCGAGGAGCAGCGCCTCGCCCTCGGAGCGCGTGACGGTCACGTCGACCCGCGCGATCTGCGCGACCATGGCGGCGATGCGGTACTCGTGGTCGGACTTCTGGAAGTAGTTCGAGACGCGCTTCTTCAAGTCGCGCGCCTTGCCCACGTAGAGCACGCGCCCTTCCGCATCGAACATGCGGTAGACGCCGGAGCGGTGCGGCAGCGATTCAAGGAGCTCGGTCGCATCGAACGTGGCCGCTGGCGCGTCGCCGGGCGACGGGGTCGTGACCTTGGAGAGTTTCGAGACCTTGCTCACTTGCGCGCTTCCAGGTGGGCGACCGCGGTCCCGAACACGTCGTCGAACATCGCCGCGGTCAGCCGGCCGGTGTTCGTGTTGTAGCGGCTGCAATGATAGCTGTCGATGAGGAGGCGATTTCCGTCCAGCGCATGCGCCGCATTGTGGGCAAAGGGAAATCCGGCGGCGCGCAGGCCGAGCGCGCGCAGCGTGGCGTCGTGGGCGATGCGGCCGAGCGCAAGGATTGCGCCGCCCTCGGGCACGGTGCGCAGGTCGGCCGCGAGATACGCATTGCACTCGCGCACCTCCGCGGGCGCGGGCTTGTTGTCCGGCGGCAGGCACTTGACCGCGTTGGTGATGCGGCATCCCCTGAGCCGCAGGCCGTCGTCGCGCGACGTCGCCACCGGCTGGCTGGCAAAGCCATGCCGGTGCAGCGTCTCGTACAGGAGGATGCCCGCATAGTCGCCGGTGAACGGGCGGCCGCTCGCGTTGGCGCCGTGCATGCCCGGCGCGAGCCCCACGATCACGAAGCGCGCGCCGGCCTCGCCGAACGGTGGCACGGGCTTGCACCAGTAGGTCGGATGCTTGCCTTGCACGTCGGCGAGGAACGCGGCGAGCCGGCTGCAACGGCGGCAGGCTTCGTCGTACACCAGAGTTCCGGTATCGGGCATCGGGAATCAGTAGAATGCGGCGTGCGAGCGAATCAGGCATTCGAACGCGTCATCGATAATAACTGGTGGCGCCTTCGCGTGATCCAACTGCAAACCGGACCAGACACCGGCGCTTCGTCTGATACCTGATCCCCGAACCCTGATCCCTGACCTCGAAGTCCGCTCGCGCCTTCCCGCCAATCCCACCCGCAAGCCTCCCCTGCTGTTCGT
>CAZIZD010000066.1:8680-14464 GCA_964543615.1 uncultured Alcaligenaceae bacterium
GTGCTGGGAGCCGTTCTTTCTGCCCTGGTTCGCATCGCAGGGCTGGCCTTCGTACGCCCTGTCGTTGCGTGGTCACGGCGCGAGCGAAGGCGCCGACACGCTGTTCATCGCCGGGCTCGACGACTATGTCGCCGACGTGGAGCACGTCGCCTCGCTGCTCGCGAGCGCGCCGATCCTGATCGGTCATTCGATGGGGGCCGCCGTCGTCGAACGCATGATGGCCACGCGCCCGGTCCGCGGCGCGGCCCTCGTGGCGCCGGTGCCGCCGACCGGGCTCGTGCCTGTGGCGGCGCGGCTCGCGGCCGCGCATCCCGACTTCGCCACGAGCATGATGGGCCTAGACCCGACGCGCCTGTCCGCGAGCGTCCTCGACACGCTGCGTCCCTTCTACTTCAGCCCCGGCGTCGACCCCGCGATCATGCGCGAGGCCACCGCGCACTTGAGCCAGGAGTCGCCGCGGGTCCTCTTCGATCTTTCCATGCGCCTGCACTGGATCGAGCCGCAGGCGACGTCGCCCGTGTTCGTGCTCGGCGCGTCCGCCGACCGCATCGCGATTCCATCCGACGTCGAGGCGACCGCGCGCCACCACCGTGTGAAGGCGTCCATCCTGCCCGGACTGGGTCACATGCTGATGCTGGAGCCCGCGTGGCGCTCCGCCGCGACGGCCCTCGCGGCGTGGCTGCGCGGGCTATGAAGTCACGCGTCCCGGGGACTTGAGCCGCACGTAGTCGAAGAACGCATCGGCCGACAGCGGCTTGCTCGCCCAGAATCCCTGGAAGCAGTCGCACCCGCGCACGTCGAGGAACTCGAGCTGCTCGCGCGTTCCCACGCCCTCGGCGACGACCTTGAGACCCAGGCCTCGCGCGAGGCCGATGATGGCTTCGGTGATCGCCGCGTCCTGCGGATCGGACTCGAGGTCGGCGATGAACGAGATGTCGATCTTGAGCGTGTCGATCGGGAAGTGCTTCAGGTGCGTGAGTGACGAGTAGCCGGTGCCGAAGTCGTCGATGGCCACCGTGAAGCCCTCGTCGCGCAACTGGTGCAGGACCTTGCGGATCGCGTCGAGGTCGTGCAGCAGGCTCGTCTCGGTCACCTCGAGCTCGATCCACGACGGGTCGCACTCCTCGCTCTTCACGATCTCCGAGATGCGCTGCGCAAGGTCCTCGCGGTAGAACTGGCGCGCGGAAAGGTTGACCGACACCGTCAGCTTGAGCCCGGCCCTGCGCCACACGACGCATTGTCGCGCCGCCGAGCGCAGCACCCACTCGCCGAGCGCATGGATGAGGCCCGATTCCTCGGCGAGCGGAATGAACACTTGCGGCGGGACATTGCCGTGCTCGGGATCGTTCCAGCGCAGGAGCGCTTCGGCGCCGACGATCATGCGGTCGCTCACGCGCAGCACGGGCTGGTAATGCAGCTTCAGCGCGTTCTCGTTGAGGGCGGCACGCAGCGCGGTCTCGAGGGTGTGCTGGCGAAGGCGGTCCTCGGCGAGGTTCGCGTCGAGGAACTGGTAGGTGTTGCGGCCCAGGTCCTTGCTGCGGTACATCGCGACGTCGGCGTACTTGAGGAGCTCCTCCGGATTGTCGGAGTCGTCGGGGTAGACCGCGATGCCGATCGAGGACGTGACGTAGATGTCGTGCTCCTCGATCTCGAACGGCTGCGCGATCGCGTCGAGGAGCTTCTGCGCGATGCGGCCGAGCACGTTGGGATCGTCGAAGTCCTCGACGATCACCATGAACTCGTCGCCGCCGAGGCGCGCGAGCAGGTCCGTCTCGCGCAGCGCCGCCGACAGCGACGCGGTCACGCGCTTCAGGAGCTCGTCGCCGATGCGGTGCCCCAGCGTGTCGTTGACGTTCTTGAAGCGGTCGAGGTCGATGAACAGCACGCCCACGCGGTGGCCGCTGCGCTTGGCCTGGGCGATCGCCTGCGACAGGCGCTCGTGCAGCAGGAGGCGATTGGGCAACCCGGTCAGCGCGTCGCGGGTGGCGAGATACTGCAGGCGCTCCTCGGCCTGGATGCGCGACGACACGTCCTGCACGAAGGAGAGGATCGACACGATCTGCCCGTCGTCGTCGAGCAGCGCGGAGTGATACCACTCGCACCAGATCGTCTCGCCGTCGCGGCGGTGATTGCGCGTGAGGCCCGTGGCGCGCGGCTCCTCGCCCCCCATGAGGCGGGCGACGAGGCCGGCAAACGCTTCCCTGTCGTCCTCGTGCACGAGCGGGCTGTCGGCGAGCGGGATGCCGAGGATCTCGTCGCTCGTCCATCCGAAGATCTTCTCCGCCTGCGGCGACCAGCGCACGAGGCGGAAATCGCGGTCCCACTCGAGCACCGCGAGCGGCGTGTTGCCGATGTGACTCGACAGCATCCAGTTCGCGCGCTTGAGCTCGTCCTCGTTGCGCTTCTGGTCGTGCACGTCCGCGTGCACCGCGTAGATGCCTACGACGTTGCCTTCGGCGTCCCGGTGCGGCGCGTAGTGCACCGACTCCCAGCGCTCGCGGCCATCGGGCTGCACCAGCGACATCTCCGTCGACACCGTCTCGCCCTGCAGCACGCGGTCGAGCAGTGGCCCCAGCTGGTTCGCGCGCTCGTTGCCCACAACCTCGGCGAAGGTGCGGCCGGTGAGCTCCTTGCGGCTCTCCCCCAGCCACTCCTCGTTGTGGCGGTTGAGGAAGCGATACCGGTAGTCGCGATCGATGTACGACACGCGTGCCGGAACGTTGTCCATGATGAGCCGCAGCGCCGCTTCGGAGTCGCGCAACGCCTCCTGCGCCTGCTTCAGGCCATGGATGTCGTTCATCAGCACGAAGGCGCCGTGCACTTCGCCCGAGGCGGAAGCGTCCGGCACCACGCGGATGGTCATCCAGCGGCGTACGCCGTTGGCACCCGGCACCAGGCGGTCGAACGCTGTCGACTCGCCTTCCATCGCGCGCGTGAGCATCGCTTGCGCGCTCTGGTAGATGCCGTGGCCGACGACGTCGCGCAGGCGCATCACCGACACCTGCTCCGGCGTGAGGCCGAAGAATTGCAGGAACGTCCGGTTGACGTAGTGGCAGCGCTCGTCGCGGTCGATGTACGCGACCGGCGCAGGCACGCCGTCCATGATCGCGCGCAGCTGCCCTTCGCGCGCGGCGAGCGCGTCCTGCGCCTGCTTCAAGTCGGTGATGTCGTGGCCGACGACGTACTCGCCCTTGATCGTGCCGTCGTAGTGCAGGTCGGGCACGCAGCGCGCGCGGATCCACCGCTCGCGGCCCGAGGCGTCGATCACTGCGCGCTCGTAGGTGATGGCCTCGCCCGCGAATACGCGGTCGCGGCCCGGTTCCATCATGCCCGCGAGGTCGGGGCCCAGCACTTCGTCGGTGGTCTTGCCGACCACCTCGTCGCGCCCAAGGCCCACGAGGTCGAGGAAGGCTTCGTTGACGAACTGGTAGCGACGGTCGGCCGACAGGTAGACGATCGGCTCGGGGATGTTGTCGTTGAAGAGGCGCAGCTGCTCCTCGCGGGCGGCCAGCGCCTGCTCGGTCAGCTTCAGGTCGTGGATGTCGTACTCGGTGCAGTAGAGGCCGCGCACGGAGCCCGAGGCATCGAGGTCGGGCGCGATGCGGCCGTGCAGCCAGCGCCGCGGCCCTTGCGTGGTGGTGCCGATGCGCTCGTACTCGACGTGCTCGCCGGCCTGCGCCCGCTTGAGGATCGGCCGCAGGAACGACGCCACGTCCGACGTCATCACCTCGAACGGCGTCTTGCCGTAGATTTCGTCCTGCGGCTTGCACACCGAGTTCGCGAACGCCTGGTTCACGAAGGTGTATTTCAGGTTGCGGTCGAGGTACGCGATCGGGCCCGGGATGTTGTCCGCGAAGAGGCGCATCTGCGCTTCCTGCGCCTTCAGCGCATCGCGAATTCGGATGTCGTCTTCGATGTCCGTCATCACCGCGAACGCGCCGCCCACGCGTCCGCCCAGCTCGCGATCCGGGAACAGCGTGGTGCGCGCCCAGCGCGCGTCGCCTTCGAGCTGGCGCTCGCGCCGCTCGTACGTCACCGTCGCTCCCGCAAACGCGCGGTCGATGTAGCCCTGCATCTCGGCGAAGGAGTCAGCGGGAATGACGTCCTTCAATGCGTGGCCGATCACGTCGTCGGCGGGTACGCCCAGCCACTTGCCGAACGGCTTGTTCGCAAACCGGATCCGCAGCTGGCGATCGAAATAGAGGATCGGCAGGCCGACGCTGTCCGTGACGAGGCGCAGTCGATGCTCGCGCTGCCCGGCTTCGAGCTCGAGCTTCTTGAGGTGATCGACGTCGCTGTACGTGACGAGGAAGCCGCGGACGTGGCCTTGCGAGCCGCGGTCCGGGTAATAGTCGACGCGGATCCAGATCGCCGGACGCGCCGGCAGGATGAGCTGGCGTTCGTAAGTCGTGCGCTCGCCCGCGAGCGCCGCGTCGATGTAGGCGCGATAGAGCAGGTACACGTCCCGGCCGAGGACTTCGATGGCCTCGCGGCCCAGGACCTCGTGGTCGGTCTTGCCGAGCCAGTCCAGGAATGCCTTGTTGCAGAAGCGATAGCGCTGGTTGCGGTCGACGTAGGCCACTGGAACGCCCAGCGCGTTGAGCTTGCGTTGCGACAGCGCAACGAGGCTCCCCCGATCGATGGGGTCGCCGACCGTATGAACCGGCAATTCGACGCGATTGAGCGAACGGGTAAGTGCCATCGGAGCCAGGGCAGTGGCAGGGCGGGTGTTGAAGTCGTCCAGTACAAGCAAGGATCGCGCCCGGCCAGGAACGCGACCGCGCGGACATCGTTCCGGGCGCGGGCGCAGGTCCCTTGTACTGCAAATTCAAAAACTTACGGCCGCCACGGTCGGACGGTTACAATTGAACAAACAGCGGACGGCGGGCGTCATTTCGCCGCCGCAACCCGACTTCTCCCATCAAGCTCCCAAAGAAGCCATGGCCCGTGCCCGCGGTCGTCGCAACGCGCTCTTCCTGGTTGCAGTTACGGCGCTGATCGCCGCCGGTGCGGCGGCAGCCGCCCAGGGAGACTCGCCACGCATCGGTCCCGTCCCGTTCGACTTCATCCTGTTCGGCCTCACGCTGCTCGGGGTCGCGCTCTTTCACAACCACACGCTTCGTGTCGCGCTGACCGGGCTCCTGGCAGTCAGCGTCTACAAGATCGCCTTCACGGGATTCAAGGGGGGCCCGGGCGTAGGCGGATTGCTGAGCCATCTCGCGCACGAATGGGTGATCCTCGCCAACCTCTTCCTGCTCCTCATGGGGTTCGCGATCCTGTCGCGGCACTTCGAGAAGAGCCGCGTTCCGGTCATCCTCCCGCGCTTCCTGCCCGCGGACTGGAAGGGCGCGTTCGTGCTGCTGGCCATGGTTTTCGTGATCTCGTCGTTCCTCGACAACATCGCGGCGGCACTGATCGGCGGCGCAATGGCGCACCAGCTCTTCCGCGCCAAGGTGCACATCGGTTATCTCGCGGCGATCGTCGCCGCCTCCAACGCGGGCGGCTCGGGCAGCGTGATCGGCGACACGACCACGACGATGATGTGGATCGCGGGCGTCTCGCCTCTGGCGGTCGTGGACGCCTACGTCGCCGCGATCGTTGCGCTCGTCGTCTGCGGAATCCCGGCCGCCAAGCAGCAGCATGCCTATTCGCCGATGATCCACCACGTGCACGAGCACACGCACGTCGACTGGGCGCGCGTGGGCATCGTGATCGCCATGCTCGGAGGCGCGATCCTCGCCAACGTCGTCGTCAACGTGTTTCTGCCGCAGTTCGGCGATCTCT
>CAZIZD010000067.1:0-5293 GCA_964543615.1 uncultured Alcaligenaceae bacterium
GACGCGCCGACCGCGCTCGCGCGCGCGCGGCAGGTGCTCGCGATCGAGGCCAAGGCGATCACCGACGTCGCGGCGCGCGTGGGCGATGCCTTCGTGCGCGCCGTCGAGCTCGTCCTCGACTGCAAGGGGCGCGTGGTGGTGTGCGGCATCGGCAAGTCGGGGCACGTCGGCCGCAAGTTCGCCGCCACCCTCGCCTCCACGGGCACGCCGGCGTTCTTCGTCCACGCGACCGAGGCAATGCACGGGGACCTCGGCATGATCGCTGCCGAGGACGTGGTGGTGATGCTCTCCAACTCCGGCGAGACCGGCGAGCTCATGAGCCTCATCCCGCACGTCAAGCGCGCGGGCGCCCCCGTCATCGCGATCACGGGCAACGCGCGAAGCTCGCTCGCGCAGGCCGCGCACATCCACCTCGACGCGCACGTCGACGAGGAAGCCTGTCCTCTGGGCCTCGCGCCCACGGCGAGCACCACCGCCGCGCAGGCATTGGGCGATGCGCTGGCGCTTGCCCTCCTCGACGCGCGCGGGTTCTCCGCGCAGGACTTCCTCCGCTCGCATCCGGCGGGCGCCCTCGGCCGCCGGCTCGTGCGCGTGCGCGAGGTGATGCGCTCGGGCGCGGCGCTGCCCACGACACGCTCGGGATCGTCGATCGCCGACGCGATCGGCGAGATGAGCGCCAAGGGCATGGGCATGACGGTGGTGGTCCGCGACGACCTGCGCGTCGCCGGCATCTTCACCGACGGCGACCTGCGCCGCTGCGTCGGCGCGGGGCGCGACCTCACGCAAGCGACCGTCGACGACGTCATGACCCGCACGCCGCGCACCGTCGGACCCGACGATCTCGCGATCGACTGCGTGGAGATCATGGAGACGCCGCCCAAGGTGATGCTGCTGCTCGTGATCGACGGCGACGGCAGGCTCGCGGGTGCGCTGCACATGCACGACCTCTTCAAGGCGCGCATCGTCTGATGGCCACGACCGCGCACGGCGTCTTGACGGACGACGTCCTCGCCCGCGCGCGCGGCATCCGGCTGCTGGGTTGCGACGTCGACGGCGTCCTCACCGACACGCGCATCTTCGTCGACGACCTGGGTCACGAGACCAAGGCCTTCTGCGCGCTCGACGGACCGGCGATCCATCTGCTGCGCCGTGCGGGTATCGAGGTCGCGTGGATCACCGGCAGTCCGGCCCCGGCGGTGATGCATCGCGCGCGCAGGCTCAAGGTCGCGCACGTCATGCTCGACGTCGCGGACAAGCTGACCGCATGGAACGCGCTGCGCGCAAAGCTCGGCGGCATCCCTCCCGAGGCTTGCGCATTCATCGGCGACGACCTGCCGGACGTGCCGGTGATGCGGGCGTGTGCCCTCGCGGTCACCGTGCCGCACGCGCTGCCGGCGGTGCGCGAGCACGCGCATTACGTGACGACCCGCGAAGGCGGGCACGGCGCGGTGCGCGAGCTCGCGGAGCTGATCCTCGACGCCCAGGGGCGCGCGCCGGACGCAGCGCCGGTGCGCGCGGCGTAGGCGCGCGGACGCCCATGCGCGACCAGCGCACGCGATCCTTGCTCGACCGGGCGACGGCCTGGTCGCCGGTGTTCCTGCTGGGCGGCCTGGCCGCGCTCACGTACTGGCTCGACGCGCAAGTACAGCCGCCACCGCCGCCGCGCGACGGTTCGGCACGGCACGACCCCGACATCTACATCGAGGGATTCCGCGCGGTGGAGCTCGACGCGAAGGGTCGCCTGCGCCAGCTCGTCGCGGGCAAGCGCGCGGTGCACTTCGGCGACGACCAGACCACGGAGATCACGCAGCCCGAGCTCGCGCAGACGGAAGCGGGCAAGCCCGCGTTCCGCATCACGGCGCAGAAGGGCACGCTGTCGGGCGACCGCAAGGAGGTGTTCTTCAGCGGCAACGTGGTGGCCGTGCGCGAGGGCGGCCCCACCCAGCCGGGTGCTGCGCCCGCGGGACCGGTCGTCGTCAAGACGGAGTACCTGCACGTGATCCCGGACAAGGAGCTCGCGAGCACCGACAAGGCGGTGACGATCGAAGAGCCGCGTGGAATAATCCGGTCTGTCGGCCTGACGCTCGACAACAAGGCCAAGACACTCAAGCTCAAGTCGGGCGTCAGCGGCACCATGCAACCGCAGGCGCTGCCCGCGGCGACGCAGGCGGCGGTGCCGCCCGCGGCGTCGCCCAGCCCCAAGTCCGCGCCGAAGCGCCAGTCCAAATCCAAGTGAATCGCACACTCCCCATCGTCCTCGCGTTCGCGCTCGCCGCGGGCGCGGTCCCCGCCGAGAAGACGGATCGCGAGAAGCCCGTCTCGTTCTCGTCCGACGGCGGCGAGGTCAATTACGAAACGCGCACCGGCGTGCTCACCGGCAACGTGGTCATCACGCAGGGAACGCTCACCATCCGCGCGGACCGCATCAACTTCAAGCAGAACGCCGACAACTCCATCTCGGCCACCGCATTCGGCAATCCCATCGCGTTTCGCCAGAAGCGCGACGACGCCGAGGGCTATTACGAAGGCTGGGCGCAGAAGGCCGAATACGACGGCACCAAGGACCAGCTCGAGCTCTTCGACAACGCGATCCTCAAGCGCGGCGCCGACGAGATCCGCAGCAACTACATCTCCTACAACTCGAAGACCGAGCTCTTCCGGGCGGAGGGCCGCCCCTCGGCCACGCCCATCCCGGGCCAGACGGGACGCAACGACCGCGTGCGCGGCACGTTCCAGCCGAAGGAGAACCAGGTACCGGGCAAGGCGCCCGCCGCCAAGCCGAGTGCACCGCTGACGCTGACCCCGTCGGGGGAACTCGCTCCGAAATGAGCCATCTTCGAGCGGCGCGCCTGCAGAAGCGATACAAGGCGCGCACGGTGGTGCACGACGTGTCGCTCGAGGTCGCGAGCGGCGAGGTCGTGGGACTGCTGGGCCCGAACGGCGCCGGCAAGACGACGTGCTTCTACATGATCGTGGGGCTCGTGGCGGCCGACGGCGGCACGATCGAGCTCGACGGCGAGAACCTCTCGCGGCTTGCGATCCATCAACGCGCGCGCCGCGGCCTGTCCTATCTTCCCCAGGAAGCGTCGATCTTCCGCAAGCTCACGGTCGCCGAGAACGTGCGCGCGATCCTCGAGCTGCAGGACCTCGATCCCGACACGATGTCGAACCGCCTCGACGCGCTGCTCGAGGACCTGTCGATATCGCATCTCGCGGACGCCCCCGCGGTGTCGCTGTCGGGTGGAGAGCGGCGCCGGTGCGAGATCGCGCGCGCCCTCGCGACGAGGCCGCGCTTCATCCTGCTCGACGAGCCCTTCGCGGGTGTGGATCCCATCGCGGTGCTCGACATCCAGCGCATCATCGGCTTCCTCAAGGAGCGAGGGATCGGCGTGCTCATCACCGATCACAACGTGCGCGAGACGCTCGGCATCTGCGATCGGGCGTACATCATCAACGAGGGGCGGGTGCTCGCCTCGGGAGTGCCGGGCGATATTGTTTATAATGAGGACGTCCGCAAGGTTTACCTCGGCGAGCACTTCAGACTGTGAACGTTGGTGCCAACGACGCGAGAGTCGGGCGGCAGCGAAGCCGAACCGAAGTGAGGCGAGCGTGCAGGTCGTCAATGGACGTTGAATGAAGCAAACGCTCCAGCTCAAGCTCACCCAGCACCTCACCCTGACGCCGCAGCTGCAGCAGTCGATCCGGCTGCTGCAACTGTCGACCCTCGAGCTCAACGCCGAGGTCGACCGCATGCTCCAGGAAAATCCGCTGCTCGAGCGCGAGGAAGGCGAGGACGAGACCCCCCCGGCCGAGTTTCCGCTCGCGGGCACGGCGCCGGGTCCCGTCACGATCGAGCGCAGCACGCGCGAGGACGACGCCGACGGCGACGCCGACGGCATGACCGGCGTCGACTCCGCGCCTACACGCGACGACCTCCCCGACGTCCCGGATTTCGGTGACTACGGCAGCGGCGGCGACGGCGACTGGGGCGGCGGCGGCAACAACGAGGACGAGGACTTCTCGCCGCAACAGATTGCGACGAGCTCGCTGCGCGACCATCTCATCGGGCAGCTGGCCCTGCTCAACCTGCCCCTGCGCGACCGCCAAGTCGTCGCCGCGCTCATCGATGCGCTCGACGACGACGGCTATCTCACGTCGTCGCTGGAGGAGATCGCAGAGCTCTTCTCCGAGAACGACGCGATCGAGCCCGAGGAGCTCGTCATCGGCCTCAAGTTCCTGCAGAGCTTCGAGCCCTCGGGCGTGGGCGCGCGCAGCCCCGCCGAGTGCCTCGCGCTACAGCTCAAGGCGCTGCCCGAGGACACGCCGTTTCGCGCCGAGGCGCTGAAGACCGTCGACGGACACCTCCAGCTGCTCGCCGCGCGCGACTTCACCAAGCTGCGCCGGCTCCTGCACTGCGACGAGGCGTGCGTGCGCGGCATGCGCGAGCTCATCCGGAGCTTGAATCCCCGTCCGGGCGCGTCGTTTGCCAGGGAAGAGGCGAACTACGTGATCCCCGACGTCGTCGTGCGCAAGGTGCGCAACCAGTGGGTGGCCTCTCTCAACGAAGCGGCAATGCCCAAACTGCGGCTCAACCGCATCTACGCCGACATCCTCACCCGCAACCGCGAGTCCTCCAACCAGCAGCTCGCCGCGCAGCTGCAGGAGGCGAAGTGGCTCATCCGCAACGTCCAGCAGCGGTTCGAGACCATCCTGCGCGTGGCGCAGGCCATCGTCGAGCGGCAGCGCCGCTTCTTCGAGCACGGCGAGGTCGCCATGCGGCCCATGGTCCTGCGCGAGATCGCGGACATGCTCGACCTGCACGAGTCCACGATCTCGCGCGTGACCACCCAGAAGTACATGCTGACGCCGCGCGGCACCTTCGAGCTCAAGTATTTCTTCGGCAGCCACGTTGCCACCGACACCGGCGGCGCCGCCTCGGCCACCGCGATCCGCGCGCTCATCAAGCAGCTCGTGGCCGCGGAGAATCAGCAGGCGCCGCTCACCGACAGCCGCATCGCGGAGCTCCTGGGCGAGCAGGGCATCCTCGTGGCACGGCGTACCATCGCCAAATACCGGGAGGCGCTCTCGATCCCGCCCGTGAACATGCGCAAGGCTCTTTGACCGCGATTTCGCGGGCCCGGATATTGCGGCGACTGCAACTGAAGTCCCTGAAGGAGAACTGATGAACCTCAACCTCACCGGCGTTCACCTCGACATTACCCCGGCCATCCGTGCCTATGTCGAGTCCAAGCTCGAGCGCGTGAACCGCCACTTCGATCACGTCATCGACGTG
>CAZIZD010000067.1:5303-14437 GCA_964543615.1 uncultured Alcaligenaceae bacterium
CGACGTGAGCGTCGTGCTGTCGGTGGACAAGCTCCGCCAGAAGATCGAGGCCAACGTGCACGTTCGCGGCAAGGAGATCCACGCGGAAGCCACCGAGCCCGACATGTACGCCGCGATCGACGTCCTCGCCGACCGGCTCAACCGCCAGGTGCTGAAGTACAAGGAGAAGCTCTCCGACCATCGGGCCGACCGGGAGACCATCGAGCGGCAGCTCGCCGCCTCGGCGCCTCCGCAACGATCCACCGAGTGATGGCGCGCGGCGTATAATCCGCCGGTAACGCCCAAGGAGCGGCGGGGGTCCGCAGCGACCGCCCGCCGTTTCGTTTCCGGGAACCCACCGCCGAACGAAGAGACGCATCCCGGATGAACCAGATCGCCGAACTGCTCTCGCCCGCGAGCATCCTGCTCGATCTCGACGTTTCGTCCAAGGCACGCCTCTTCGAGACCGCCGGCACGCTCTTCGCGGGTCATGGCGGGCTCGACGCAGCCGCGATATCGGCGAGCCTCGCGGCGCGCGAGAAGCTGGGCTCCACCGGCCTGGGGCAGGGGATCGCCATTCCGCACGGGCGGATCAAGGGATTGAAGGAGGCGCGCGGGGCGTTCATCCGGTTGCGCCAGCCCGTGGCCTTCGACGCGCCCGACGGCAAGCCCGTGTCGCAGGTCTTCGTCCTGCTCGTACCCGAGCAGGCCACCGACCTCCATCTGCAACTTCTCTCCGAGCTTGCCCAGATGTTCTCGGAGCGCGCGTTCCGCGACAAGCTCGCCGGGGCCACCGACGTGGCCGACCTCATCGCGCTGTTCGAAGGCTGGCAGCCGTCTCCGTAAGCAGGCCGCGTTCATGAGACAGGTCAGCGTCCAGCAGCTCTTCGACGACAACCGCGAGCGGCTGGGCCTGCATTGGCTGGGCGGGCGCCAGGGCGGCAATCGCATCATGGCCGGCGACTCGGCCCTGAAGCCCACGGTGGGGCAGGTGGGGCACATGAACCTCATCCACCCTTTCCGCATCCAGATACTGGGCGCCGCGGAGGGCTCCTACCTGCGCGGCCTCCCCGAGTCCGAGTTGCGCGCCTGCGTCGACCGCCTCTTCAACACCGAGCTCATCATCATCCTCGTCGCCAACGGCGAGGCGGTGCCGCAATACCTGCTCGACCAGTGCAACAAGCACCACGTCGCGCTGTTCACCTCGCCGCAGCCGTCGCCGCACGTCGTGGACGTGATCCGCCTGTTCCTCGCACGGGTGCTCGCGGAATCCACCACCCTGCACGGCGTGTTCCTCGACGTGCTCGAGATGGGGGTGCTCATCACCGGCGCGTCGGCCATCGGCAAGAGCGAACTGGCGCTCGAGCTCATCTCGCGCGGCAACGGCCTCGTTGCCGACGACATCGTCGAGCTCTTCCGCATCTCGCCCGACACCATCGAGGGCCGCTGCCCCGCGGTGCTGCGCGACTTCCTCGAGGTGCGCGGCATCGGCATCCTCAACATCCGCACGATCTTCGGCGAGACCGCGGTGCGTCCGCGTAAGCTCCTGAAGCTCATCGTGCACCTCGAGGACCATAGCCACGAGGCATTCTCGGAGCTCGACCGCCTGCAGGTCAACGCCACCTACCAGGACATTCTTTCCGTCCCCATCCGCAAGGTGACGATCCCCGTGGCGGCGGGCCGCAACCTGGCCGTGCTGGTCGAGGCCGCGGTGCGCAACTTCGTGCTGAACCAGCGCGGCATCGACTCGACCAAGGAATTCATCGAGCGGCAGCAGAAGCTGATGGAAGACGGGAGCTGAGCCGATGCGAAGGGCGCCGGCGCACACGGTGAGACCGTGGACCTCCTGCTGATCGGCGGCGTCTCGGGATCGGGCAAGAGCGTGGCCCTTGCCGCGCTCGAGGACTCGGGCTATCACGCGATCAACAACCTGCCGCCCGCGATGATCGTCGACACCGTCGCGAACCTGGTATCGGGCGGCCACACGCGCGTCGCCATCGCGCTCGACGTGAAGACAGGACCCGGCCTGCCCGGCCTGCCGGAGGCGATCGCGACCGTGCGCGCGCTGGGCTGGAACGTGCGCTTCCTCTACCTCGATTCCAAGACGGACACACTGGTCAAGCGGTTCTCGGAGACGCGGCGCCGGCATCCGTTCAGCAGCGACGAGCGCACGCTGACCGAGGCCATCGAGCACGAGCGAGCGCTGCTCTCCCCGCTGCGCGAAGGCGGGTTCGTGTTCGACACGAGCGACCTTCCGGCCGCGGCGCTGCGCGCCTGGATCAAGGACTTCGTCGCGGTCGATCCGTCGAAGCTCACGCTTCTCTTCGAGTCGTTCGGGTTCAAGCACGGCGTGCCGCTCGACGCCGATCTCGTCTTCGACGTGCGCTGCCTGCCCAATCCGCATTACGAGCAGGCACTGGCGCCGCTCACCGGACGGGACGCGCCCGTGATCGAGTTCCTCGAGAAGGCGCCCGAGGTGGAGCGCATGTACAGCGACATCTACCACTTCGTCGGGAGCTGGCTTCCCGACTACGCGCGCGACAACCGCAACTACCTCACGGTCGCGATCGGCTGCACCGGAGGCCGCCATCGCTCGGTGTACCTGGCCGAGCGTCTCGCGCGAGCCTTCGGCGCGCGCTACCAGGTGCTGGTGCGCCACCGCGAATCATGAGCCCCCAAGCTCACGGCAACATGAACATCACACTCGCCCTCACCGGCGCGTCCGGCATGCCCTTCGGCCTGCGGCTCCTCGAGTGCCTCGTCGCCGCGCGCTGCCACGTCTACCTGCTCTACTCGTCCGCCGCGCAGATCGTCGCCAAGCAGGAGTGCGCGATGACCATCCCCACGCAGCCACGCGAGGCCGCACGCATGTTCAGCGAGCTCTACCGGGCGCAGGACGGGCAGATCGAGGTCTTCGCGCGCGAGGACTGGAACGCGCCCATCGCGTCGGGATCGAACGCCGCCGATGCCATGGCGATCTGTCCGTGCACCGTCGGCACGCTCGGCGCGATCGCCGCGGGACTGGCCGACAACCTCATCCACCGCGCCGCGGACGTGATGCTCAAGGAGCGGCGGCGGCTGGTGATCGTCCCGCGCGAGACGCCGCTGTCGACGATCCACCTCGCCAACATGCTGAAGCTCGCGGAAGCGGGCGCGGTCATCCTGCCGCCCGCACCGGGCTTCTACAACGACCCGCAGTCGATCGGCGACATCGTCGACTTCGTCGTCGCGCGCGTGCTCGACCAGCTGGGAGTTCGTCACGCGCTGCTCCCGCGGTGGGGCGAGCGCGATGCGCCTCCCCCGGCACAGGCGGTTTGACGGGACAACGTTATGTGGCCCTTTCGAAGCGGCAGCGCGGCCGGGCCGCACACGATGTCGCTGCCGCTCTTCCCGCTGCACACCGTTCTCTTCCCGGGCGGCCTCCTCCCGCTCAAGGTGTTCGAGCAGCGCTACGTCGAGATGACCAAGGCCTGCATGAAGGGCGACCGGCCATTCGGCGTGTGCCTCATCGTCAAGGGCGAGGAAGTCGCGGGCAAGGAAAGGGCCGCGCCCGAGATTGCGACCGTGGGCACGCTCGCGCGCATCTCCGACTGGGACGTGCCGCAGGTGGGCATCCTGCATCTGGCGACGGTGGGCGAGCAGCGCTTCGTCGTACGCAGCCAGGCCGTGCAGCCCAACGGTCTCGTGGTGGGCGAGATCACGCTGCTCGATCCCGAGCCCGCAGGCACCTTGCCTGAGGAGATGAGACCGCTCGCGCAGTTGCTCGAGCTCATGGCCACGCGCGTAGGGCCTCGCAACTTTCCGGCGGAGCCCCGTTACGACGACGCCTCGTGGGTCGGTTATCGCCTTGCGGAGCTCCTGCCGCTGCCGCTGTCGATCAAGCAGGGCATGCTCGAGATCAATGACGCGCAGGTCCGCCTGCAGGCGCTCTCGAAGTTCCTGAAGCAGCAGGGCCTCATCTGACCGCATGACTCCTGACGAGGCAACCGACGCGAGCGCGTTGCGGCCAGCCGATGTGGTGATGAGCGCGCGCCGAGCGCTCGCGGTCGTCCCCAATGCCTTGTCGTTCCCGCGGCAGGTGATGCGCGAGCTCGTGCGCGACCGGTGGCGCATCGAGAAGGACCGCTTCGCGCTCGATGCCAACGGCTGCGGGGAAATCCTCTACCGCGTGCACGGCGGCGGCCGCACGTTCCACTTCTTCTTGCTCTCCAACGCACTTCCGGAGGCGCAGAAGACCGACCGCAACTTCGCCGCCGGCTGGGATGCGATGGGTGTGCTGTGCGAGGGCGAGTGGTCGGCCGAGCGCGAGGTTCACCTGCGGCGCGAGATTCCGAAGCAGCGCGCAGGAATCGCTGACTACGACACGCTGATCTACGCCCGCGGCAATCGCAGCGGCCGCGTGTTCGAGGAAGTGGTCTCGAGCCTCGCGGCAGGGCAGCAGCCCGACCCCGCGCTGATCGCCCCGATCGGCTACATCCTTCGCACGACGGCGTTCATCGGCAACGGCCAGCTCGGCACGCGCCCGCACGCCGGCCTGCCGCCGGACCATCCGCTGCACCGGCCGTATCACGTGCAGTTCTGCTCGGCGTTCGTGCTGCGCGAGTTCGTGTTCGACCTGGTGGAGCACATGGCGCGGGCACGCAACCCGCGCGCTGCCCGCCTCGCGCCGGCCCTGCGCCGCTACATCGGCATCGGCAATTCGGCGGCCACGGGGCTCTCCGCCTTCGTCGCCAATCACCCGCACTTCATGCACTGCTGGAGCCTCGCCTACGAGCGGGCTTTGGCGCAGGCGTGCATGCGGCCGATGGCCGGCGCAGACGCGCAGGCGTTCGAGCGGCTGCTCGCCAAGGCGATCCGCTACTTCACCGAAGGTGTCCGCGAGCAGGACGGCGTCTTCGCGGAGCCGCAGGCGGTGGCGAAGGAGCTCGCCGGCGTGCGCGATGCCTACCTGCGCATGCGCGGCCGCACCGCCGTGTGGCGCACGCTGGTCGACTGGGCGGCGCAGCATGCGACGCCGGACGCTCGCGAGGTTCTGCACGCGATTTTGGGCGAGCTCGATCCCGAGGTGCCCGCTCGCTTCGCCGATGCCTTCTTCGCGGACGAGCGCGCCGGCCTCGCGCCGTCCGCAACGCTCGCCACGCTGAGCCACACGCTGGATAGTGCCTACGCCTGGGCGCTGGCCGGACCGCGTGAGGCCTCTGCGCCACGCTACTTCTGGTACCGGTCCACGTCGGCGCCGCGCGACGTGCGCCGCGGCCTGCGTGGCCAAGCGCCCGAGCTCGAGGTCGAGACCAACATGGACACGCTGCACAAGGCGCGCGCACTCGCCGCCGCGCTCGCGGCGGCTCCCACCGACGCCACCGTGGCCGATCTGGTGCACGCGCGCCCCGACCTTCGCCACTTCGTGGCCCGCGTGCAATCGCTCACTGGCTGCGACTACGCGGAGCTGCGCGATCCCTGGCTCGCCGGTGACTTCTCGCCGTTCGGCTCGATCCGCTTCGCGCTTGCGTTCTTCGGGATGGAGAAGTTCGAGGCGGCCTTCCCGAAATCCGTGCGGGGCACGTTCATGCAGGGCGCACCCATCGCCGAGGACGTCGCATCGGGCCGCGACGGCGATTGGCCGTTCCCGCTCATGCCCGACGTGACGGATGCGCCGACGACCATGCTCGCGCCATTGCCGGCCGTCACGCCCTACTCGCCGGCGACGAGCGACGAAGACACGCGTGATCATCGGCGCATCGCCCCCAACGAACTCGCCCGCATGGTGTGCACCGCGCTGCAAGGGCACGGCATGGCGCTCGGTGTGGCCGAGGATGCGGCCGAGCTCGCCGTCCTCGCTGAACGCGAGGGCGAGTCCGGCGTCGCGGCGGTCGTGCGCCACTGCGCCGAAGGGCTGTGCAGGCCGGGGCACGACCGGGACGCCACGGTCGTGCGTTCCACCTCCAGCCACCTCGCGCTGGAGGGTGACGGGCGCTCCGCACTGCTGCTGGCGCCCATCGCGCTCGATCTCGCCTGCGCGCACGCGTTGCGCGGTGGCGAAGGCCTCGTCGCGGCGCGCGACATGCGCGACCCGTGGCTCATCGCCGGGCTGCCACTGCGCGCAGCGCGGCACGACTGCGTGGGCATCGCGCTGTGGCAGAGCGCCTCCCTGACGCGGGGAGTCGCTTTCGCGATGGCCGGGCGCGATGTGAAAGGGACATGGTTCGCGCGCGGCGAGGCCGCGTCGCTTGCCGCGTTGCGTGAACGGCTGCAGGCCTCGGCGCCGCTCGACGCATGCGCGAAAACGCTCGAGCGCGCGGCGGTGGACGGCGGATTCGTCGCGCTCGCGCTGCGTTCGCCGGTTGAGGCAGCGTCCGCGTTTCTGGATGCGTTGATCGCCACCGGCCTTGCCCGCATCGCTCGCAGCGGTGAAGAGATGGCATGCCGCGAGCGCGCCGCCTACCGGGAGGGCATCGCGGTGACGCGCGCCACATTCGACGACCTCGCTGCCGCAGGCCGCGCCCTGCTCCTCCCGCAGGAGCAGGAGCCGCGTGTGCTGCCCGTCGGCGCCGATCCCCTGAAAACGTTCTGACGGAGACTTGTCATCATGCCGGAGCTAATCCCGCGGCCCGACGGTGTCGAATTTGCCGGTCGCACCTACCCCATCGTCGACGGCCTGTCGATGCCGACCCCCGAGCGCCGCTGGTTCGAGGCGTGGCGCGCGGGTTCGCTCTCGTGCGTCAACACCACGGTCTCCGTCTGGGAGAACGCAAGCGAGACGCTCGCACTGCTCGGCAAGTGGCGCACGGTGCTCGCCGCCAACGCGGACCTGGTCGCGCAGGCGCAAAGCGTGGAGGAGATCGAGGCGATCCGCACATCGGGCCGCACCGCGGTCGTGTTCGGGTTCCAGAACACGGCGCCCTGCGAGCACAACATCGACCTCTTCGGCGCCTTCCGCGACCTCGGCGTGTGCATCATGCAGCTCACGTACAACCTGCAGAACTACATCGGCTGCGGGTACTGGGAGGAGAACGACACCGGGATCTCGTCGCGGTTCGGCCGCAAGGCACTGGAGGAAATGAACCGGGTCGGCATCCTCATCGACCTTTCGCACTGCGGCGAGCGCACCACGCTCGACGCAATCGAGCGCTCGGCGAAGCCGGTCGCGATCACGCACGCGAACCCACGCGAGTTCGTCGGTGCCGGCGTGTACGGGGCCGGCCGCCAGAAGACCACCGAGGCGATCAAGGCGCTTGCGCGCCGGAGCGGCGTGATCGGCCTCTCGCCCAACCGCAACATGACCAAGCGAGGCGCCGCGACCACGCTCGAGGAATTCGGCGACATGGTGGCATGGGTCATCGACCTCATCGGCGTCGATGCCGTCGCCATCGGCAGCGACTACTGCCCCGGCCACACGGGGCAGGTGCGCACGTGGTGGCGCTACGCGCGCTGGTCGCGCGAGAGCGCACCGGCCGCGCAGATGACCATGGCGCCGCACGAAGGATGGTCCGAGTGGGTGAAGGACCCGTCCGGGCTCGCCAACATCATCAAGGAACTCGCGCGCCGCGGCGCTACCGAGGACGAGATCGCGAAGATGATGGGCGGCAACTGGATGCGCCTCTTCGCGGAGACGTTCGTGCCTTCCTCCTCGTAACTTCGACCCTCCCAAGGAGTCCCCGATGCCCGCCTTCCTCGCACGTTTCACCGCCCTCACCCTCGCAGCCCTCACCCTCCTCGCCTTCGCGCTGCCGCTGCGCGCCGCGGACTTCCCGACCCGGCCGATCACGCTCGTGGTGCCGTTCGCGCCCGGGGGGTTCGTGCACGCCGTCGCGTTGATGCTCTCGGAAAGCATGGGCGCAACGCTCGGCCAGCCCGTGGTGGTCACGAACCAGCCCGGCGTCAACGGCTCGCTTGCCGCCAACAACGTCGCGCGCGCAGCGCCGGACGGCTACACGGTATTCCTTCCCACCGCGAGCATCCTCACGATCAACCCGCACCTGTACAAGTCGGTCGCCTACGATCCGCGCACGGACTTCGCGCCCGTCGGCACGATCGTGTTCACGTCCAACATCTTCGTCGTCAACCCCGCGAGCGGCATCAAGTCGTTCAAGGAATTGATCGAGCGCGCCAAGGCCAAGCCGGACGCCGTGTCCTACGGCTCCTCGGGCAACGGCAGCATCCAGCACCTGGCGGGCGTCCTGATGGAGCAGCAAGCCAACGTGAAGCTGCTGCACGTTCCCTACAAGGGCATCGGTCCCGCGGTCACCGACGTGATGAGCGGCAACCTGACGTTCGTGTTCAGCGACGCGTCGGCGATCTCCAACGTCAAGGGCGGCAAGCTGACCGCGATCGCGGTATCTCCGCGCCCGCTCGACGAGTTGCCGGGCGTTCCCGCGCTTGCAGAGGCCGCATCCGCCGCCGGCATGCCGAACTTCACGCCCCCGGTCCTCTGGTACGGCCTGGTCGTGCCGAAGGGCACGCCGGCCGACGTCGTGGGCCGTCTCAACGAGGCGATGACCAAGGCGATCCGCACGCCCGCGATCCGCGAGCGCCTGCTCGCCTCGGGTGCGCTGCCGGCGGAGAATACGGGCACGGACGCGCTCGCGACGCTGATCCGCAGCGAGTACGAGAAGTACGGCGCGATGCTGAAGGCGATGAACATCCAGGCGGAATGACCATGGCGACGTACGCTCACCTGACGGACTTCTACATCGACGGCGCTTGGCGCCCCGCGAGCAGCGCGGCGCGCATCGCGGTGATCGATCCGGCGACCGAGCAGCCGATCGCGGATATCGCGTGCGCGGTCGAGGCCGACGTCGATGCAGCCGTGGCCGCGGCGCGCGCCGCGTTCGATGCCTATGCGGCGACGTCGCGCGACGAGCGCATCGCGCTGCTCGAGCGCATCGAGGCGGGGTTCGCGCGGCGCAAGGAGGACCTCTGCCAGGCGATGATGCGCGAGATGGGCGTGCCCATCGCCGCTGCCCGCAACATCCACTACCCGAGCGGCCCGGGGCACATCAGGGAGACGATCAAGGTCCTGCGCGAGTTCGCGTTCGACGTGCCGCGCGGCACCACGCTCGTGACCCGCGAGCCGATCGGGGTGTGCGCACTCATCACGCCGTGGAACTTCCCGATCAACCAGGTGATGTGCAAGGTCACGCCTGCGCTGGCGGCCG
>CAZIZD010000068.1:0-2142 GCA_964543615.1 uncultured Alcaligenaceae bacterium
GTCGATCACATCGTCGTGATGACGCGCGGCGGCCCCGACAACGCGACCGCGCTCCTGCTCTACTACGTCTACGAGATCGGCTTCCGGTTCTGGGACACGGCGTATGCGGCGGCGCTCACGGTCGTCCTGCTCGTGATCCTCGGCCTCGTGGCGCTCGCGCAGTTCTTCTTCCTCGAGCGCAAGGTGCATTACCAGTGATGCACCCGAACGTCATGCAGCCGGGTCCCGCGGTCCGCGCGCTCGAGACCGCCGCGGCGTGGCTGCTGGGCTTCCTCTGGGTGCTGCCGCTCCTCTATGCAGTGTGGACCGCGTTCCATCCGGCCGAGTTCTCGACGCGCTTCGTGCTCACCGCGCCGCTCACGCTCGAGAACTTCGCTAGCGCGTGGTCCGCCGCACCCTTCGCGCGTTACTTCCTCAACACCGTGATCCTGGTCACGATGGTGCTCGCGGCCCAACTCGTGCTCGTGACGCTCGCCGCCTACGCGTTCGCACGCTTCGAGTTCCCCGGCCGCAACGTGCTCTTCGCGCTCGTTCTGGTGCAGCTCATGATCATGCCGGACGTGCTGATCGTCGAGAACTACCGCACGATGACGGTGCTCGGACTCAAGGACACGATCCTCGCGATCGGGCTTCCCTACATGGCGAGCGCGTTCGGCATCTTCCTCCTGCGGCAGACGTTCAAGACGGTGCCGCGCGAACTCGACGAGGCCGCGCGGGTGGAAGGCTGCACGCCGCTGCAGGTCCTGTGGAAAGTGTACGTGCCGCTCGCGCGTCCGACCTACCTCGCCTACGCGCTCGTGAGCGTGAGCTACCACTGGAACAACTTCCTCTGGCCGCTCATCATCACCAACTCGGTGGAGGCGCGGCCGGTCACCGTGGGACTGCAAGTCTTCTCCGCGACGGACCAGGGACTCGACTGGTCGGTCATCACGGCGGCCACGCTGCTCAGCACGGCGCCGCTGCTGATCGCCTTTCTCCTGTTCCAGAAGCAGTTCGTGCAGTCCTTCATGCGGGCGGGAATCAAATAGCGCCGGCCCCGCGCGATCTCGCCCGCAGCAGCATCCATGCGCCCATCGCCGCGATCGCGGTGAATAGCGCGACCCAGGTCCACGTACCCGGCGCCTGCCAGTCGACGCGGTGCACGCGAGCGTCCACCACGAGCAATGCGACAATCGGCAGGAGCCCCCACGCGACCTGCGTGAGTCCCAGCGCGAGCCAGTCTGCGCGCGATGCGCGATGCCGCAGCGTCAGGGCGCCTGCCGCCGGCGTGAGGAAGGTGACGCTGTAGATCTGCGCATGGAACGTGTCGAGCTTCCATGGCCACGATCGAGCGGCCGCCTCCGGTGCCGCGAGCAGCGCGAGCCCGCAGGCGCCCAGCACGATTGCCTGGGAGAGCAGGATGGCCCGCGCGGACGGTGACGGCGGCTCGCCCGCGAGGCCGGCGTCGCGGTAGAACACGAGATGCGCCCCGGCGTTCAGGCACACGCCGACATACAGCACGAACCAGATCCAGGCCGGCACCGTTCGCAGGTCGAAGCGCGCGAGGTGCACGAACGACAGGACCGTGACGACGAGGGTGAAGACGAAGATCATCGTCGTGATCGTTCGCGCCGGCGACCAGCGTGCGAACAGGCACTGGAGCAGCGCCGCGACGAGGGCCGCCGTATAGAGCGCGCCGAGGAAGCGCAGGTTGAACGGCGCGAGCGTCCACGGCCAGACCGCGATCACCGAAGCGTTCGCGACGAGCAGCCCGCCGCCGGCCACCAGGAGGACGGCCACCTCGAGCCACGTCACGCCGAGGAGAAGGGACGTGATGCGTGGATTGACGGGTTCGGCGGCAAGCATCGGCGCGAGAGGTCTCGAGGGTAACGCTTCCGAGTCTACGGCAGGACAGCCTGCGGTATAGTCGAAATCTCTTGGCCCGCATCTTCGGAGCGAGAGTGAAGCTCATTACCTGGAACGTCCAATGGTGCCGCGGCGTCGACGGCAAGGTCGACCCCGCGCGCGTGATCGCCGACGCCAGGCGCATCGCCGACTTCGACGTCCTCTGCCTGCAGGAGATCGCGGACAACTTCCCCGATCCGTTGCTGGGCGGAAGCCAGGGCGAGGACCAGTTCGCGGTCCTTGCGGCGCTGCTGCCGG
>CAZIZD010000068.1:2152-14425 GCA_964543615.1 uncultured Alcaligenaceae bacterium
TACACGGCAATCCCCGGCGTCGCCGTCGACCAGATCGGCCCCGGGGGCACGCGCCGCCGCTTCGGCAACATGATCCTCTCGCGCCTCCCCGTGTTGCAGGCCTACCGCCACCTGTTGCCCTATCCCGCCGATCACGCTGTGCCGAGCATGCCGCGCATCGCCGTCGAGGCGGTCGTGCGTGCCGACGTGGGCGACGTGCGCGTGATCACGACGCACCTCGAGTATTTCTCGCTGCGCAAGCGGTCGGCCCAGGTCGAGGCGCTGCGCTCGATCTATGCGGAGGGATACGGTTACGCCGACACCCCGCGGGCGGGCACCGACGACGGCGGACCCTACGTCGTGCAACCGCGACCCGCGAACACGGTCATCACGGGCGACTTCAATCTCGAGCCCGACGATCCCTTGCACGCGAGGATGGGCGAGCCCTTTGAAGACGGCACGCCGCGCCTCTTCGACGCGTGGGAGGTGAACCATCCGGGCGCGCCGCATGCGCCGACCTTCCGCATCTACGAGAAGGAGAAGCCCGGCGATCCCGAACTGCACTGCGACTTCATCTTCGTCTCCGACAGCCTGCGCCCGCGGGTCGCGAACCTCCACGTGGACACGGTGACGCAGGTCTCGGACCATCAGCCGGTCCTGCTCGAGTTGCGCTGAGGGGCTCCCGCTCAAGGCCCCCGGGGCCGAACGGGTAAAATGACGGGTTGGCCCGCGCGAAGCGCCGGCCGATCCCATGGCCCTCGCCCCGTGAACGACTCGCCGACGACCGCCCCCGACCTCGCCTTCACCGGCGAGCGCTTCCTGCCGGAGGTGCGCGGCGCCATCTTCTTCGAGCACTGGCATCGCTACGCGCTGACCGCGCCCCTCGTGCGCGGAAGGCGCGTCCTCGACGCTGCATGCGGCGAGGGGTACGGCACGTCGCTCCTCGCGTCCACCGCGGCGAGCGTCACCGCCGTCGACGTTTCGGAGGACGCCATCGCCCATGCGAAGGCGCGCTACGCCGCCCCGAACGTGCGCTTCCTCGCGGCATCGGTGACGGCGCTGCCGATCGAAGACGCGAGCGTGGACGCCATCGTGTCGTTCGAGACGATCGAACATCTCGCCGCGCAGCAGGAGATGCTCGCCGAGTTTCGCCGCGTCCTTGCGCCAGGCGGCATTCTCGTCATCTCGTCGCCCAATCGCCCCGTGTACAACGAGGACGCCGGCGGCGCCATCAACCACTACCACGTGCGCGAGCTCGACCGCGATGAATTGGCGGCACTGCTGGCGCCGGGATTCCCGCAGCAGGCGTGGTACGCCCAGCGGGTGCTCGCGCAGTCCGCGATCTGGTCGCAGCGGTCCGCGGCCGCAGGCACCGAGTTCGTGTCGCTCGGCGGTGCGCGCAGCGAGCCCGCGCCGCCCATGTACTTCCTGGTCGTCGCCGCGGCGCAAGGTGTTGCACTCCCCGCGCTTCCCTCGCTCTCGCTGTTCGACGACGGCGCGTGCTCGGTGTGGAGGGACTACATGCGGGCTCTGAAGCGCGAGCGCGAGCTCGCGTGGGACGAGATCGACGCACGGCGCATCGCCGAGCAGCGCTTTGCCGAGATCGTCGCGGTCCGCAACACGCTCGCGGCGGCTGAGGCCGACCTGCGCACGCAGGCCGCGCATATCGCATCGCTCGACCGCGCGCTTACCGAGACGCAGTCGCGCGCGCAAGCAGCGATCGAGCGCCTCGAGCGCGAGTATGCCGAGCGCGAGCGCACGTTCGCGGCGCAGCTCGCCGAGGTCCAGCAGGCGCAGGCGCGGCTCGCGGAGGCCTGCGCGCGCGAGACGGCCGCGCACGCGGAGACGCGCACGCGGCTTGCCTATCGCGAGACGGCACGCGGCTGGCTGCGCTTCCCTTTGATGGCGCTTCGCCAGCGCCTGGCGGACAAGCCATGACGACCGTCGACGTCGTCATTCCGTTCCATGGGCGGCCCGACCTGCTGCGCCGTTGCGTCGAGAGCGTGCGGCGGGCCAAGGTCTCGACGACGTACGAGATCGTCGTGATCAACGACGGCGATGCGAGCCCGGACAGTGCACGCGCCCTCAACGACCTGGTGCAGGCGCATCGTGTCCAGGTCGTCGAGCAGCCCGCGCGCCGGGGATTCGCCGCCGCGGTCAATCGCGGATTCGACCTCCATCGCGATCGCGACGTGGTCGTGCTGCACTCCGATGCGGAGGTCGCCAACGACTGGCTCGATCGCCTCGTCACGCATGCTTCCAGCCGCGAAGTAGGCGTGGTTGCCACGATCACCAATCGCGTCGGCATCGCGACGTATCCGCTGCCGCGCGCCGACAATCCGCTTCCGCCCGGCGAGACAGCGGCCTCCCTCGACGCGCTGTTCGCCCGCGCGAACAGCGGCATGTCCACGGAACTGCCCTTCGTCGGAGGCCCGGCGCTCTACTTCCGGCGCGATTGCCTGCGCACGGTCGGCGGGCTCGACGGCAATCCGCTGGGCGGGGACTACGGCGTCGAGATCGACTTCTGCCTGCGTGCTGGCAGCGCGGGTTTCCGCCATCTGCTTGCAGGCGACGCGTTCGTGGGGCACGAGGGCCATGCGTCGTTCGGCGAGCGCGAGGCGCCTGGTCTCGCGGATCGCGCGGCCAGGGCACTCGCCAAGCTGTATCCCGCGTATCCGGCGCAGGTGAAGGAGATCACCGAGCGCGAGCCCTCGCGTCCGTTCGCGCGCCGCGTCGACATGCTCCGGCTCGCGGAAGGCGGCAAGCGCATCCTCGTGTTCGTGTCGCATCCCTGGGGGGGCGGCATTCGCCGCTACATGAACGACCTCGTGACGCTCACCGAGGAGCGATGCGAGGTGCTCTTCCTCGAGCCGGCGGTCGGCGACACCGTGAAGCTTTCGTGGCCCAAGGCCGGCGAGAGCTTCGCGCTCTACTTCACGCTGCCCCACGACCTCCCCGCGCTGGGGGAGACCTTGCGCACGCTGGGTGTGGAGCGGCTGCACTTCCATCACGTTCACCTGCAGCCGCGCGCGATCCTCGACCTGCCCAAGGTCGCCGGCGTGCCGTACGACTACACCCTGCACGACTACCATCCGATCTGCCCCCAGTATCACCTCGTGACCGAGGACGGCCGCTACTGCGGCGAGCCGGATGCCGCAGGATGTGCCGCGTGCCTCGCGCGCCGCCCCGGGCAGTGGAACATGGACATCGCTTCGTGGCGCGCCGCGTTTGCAGAACTGCTCGGCGGTGCCGACCGCGTGATCGCCCCTTCCGAGGACGTCGCGGCGCGCATCGGGCGTTACGTGCCCAAGCTTCGCATCGACGTATGGCCGCATCCCGAAGGCGTGCCCGCGCCGGTTCCGCGCGTCATCCGAGTGGGCATCCTCGGCAATCTGTCGCCCGAGAAGGGACTGCACGTCGTCGCGGCGTGCGCGCGCGACGCGCGCGAGCGCGGACTGCCGCTCACGTTCCGCGTGCTGGGCTCCACCACGGAGCCCATCCCGCAGGCGCCCGACGCGCCGCTCACCATCTACGGCCAGTACGTCGACAGCGAGTTGCCGCACCTCATCGCCGAAGAAAAGCCCGACGTGCTGCTGTTCGCCGCGCAGGTTCCGGAGACGTACGCGTACACGCTGTCGGTTGCGCTCTCGTCGGGATTGCCGATCGTCGCCTCCGCCCTCGGGGCATTCCCCGAGCGCCTCGCGGGTAATCCGCGCGGCACCACCGTCCCCTGGGACGCCCCGCCCGCGAAGTGGAACGACGCGCTCGTTGCGGTGGCCAATGCATCGCGCATCGAAGCACCGGGCCGCGGCTTTTCGCGCGTGGCAGGCTGATCGCATGGACATCGGACGTTACCGCAAGCTCTACCTCGCGCCGATCGCGGCGGCACCGCGCGTGCCCGGCGGGCCCGTCGCGCTGCCGTCTCTCGACGCGCGGCACTTCTATCTCGAGGAGGGCCAGGTCGAAGTCGTGCCGCTTTCGCTCACGCAACTCTACGAGGCGGGTGTCGAATGCGGTCACACCGCCGCGCGCTCCGAGTTGAAGCACCAGATCGGCACGGTTCACCAGCAGCTCACGCACCTGCGCGAGGACTTTCGCGAGCTCCAGGAACGATCGAAGGGCGACAAGGCGCAGCTCGCCAACGAGCTCGTCGCGACGCAGCGGCGCTATCACAAGGCGCAGGCGCAGATCTCCGAGATGCAGCTGCAGGTAGGCCAGGTGCAGAAGTATGCGGAGCAGGCGCAGCTCACGTCCGAGCAGATGTTCCATCACGCGGCGCATCTCGAGTCCTCGCTCGAGGCCACGCGCGCCCGCATCACCGAGCTCGAGACTTCGCGCGCGTGGCGGATGACCGCACCCATCCGCAACGCCGGCCATCGTGCCAAGGTCGCGCGCGCCAAGCTCAACGCATGGCGTGCGGGCGTGCGGCGCTTTCCGCAGCTCTCGGCGATGGCCTGGTCGGTGCTGCGCAACGAAGGGCCGGTCGCGCTCGTGCAGCGCGTGCGCGCCAAGGTCGTGCCCGAGGAGCGCTTCAAGCCGTCGGCCGAGGTGCAGTTCGAGGTGCAGGAGGCGCCCACGCCCCTCGCATTCGCGCCCGCCGAGGCGCCCGTGGCATCGATCGTGATCCCGGTGTACGGCAAGCCGATGCTCACGTTCACGTGCTTGAAGAGCGTGCAGGAGCACACCGCTGCGGGCACGTTCGAGGTCCTGGTCGTCGACGATGCGTCGCCCGAACCGGTGGCCGATGCGCTGTCCGTGGTCGAAGGCGTCCGCTTCACGCGCAACGAGCAGAACCTGGGCTTCATCGGCACGTGCAACCGCGGCGCGGAGCTCGCGCGTGGCGAGTTCGTGGTGTTCCTCAACAACGACACGATCGTGACGCCGGGCTGGCTCGAGTCGCTGCTGCACGTCTTCGAGACGCACCGCGACGCGGGGCTCGTGGGCGCCAAGCTCGTGTACCCCGACGGGCGCCTGCAGGAGGCCGGCGGCATCGTCTGGCGCGACGGCTCCGCCTGGAACTTCGGGCGCAACGACGATCCCGACAAGCCCGAGTACAACTACCTGCGCGAGGCCGACTACTGCTCCGGGGCCTGCATCGCGCTGCCCACGTCGTTCTTCCGCGAGCTCGGCGGATTCGATGCCCGCTATGCCCCCGCGTACTACGAGGACGCCGACCTCGCGTTCGCCGTGCGTGCGGCCGGGCGCAAGGTCTACTACCAGCCCGCGTCGACGATCGTGCACTTCGAGGGCCAGACCTCCGGCACGGATACGTCGTCGGGCGTCAAGCGTCACCAGGTCGTGAACAAGGAGACGTTCGCCGCCAAGTGGTCGCCCGCGTTGCACGGCCATCGTGCCAACGGCGTCGCGCCCGAGCTCGAGCGCGACCGCTGGGCCAAGGCGCGCGTGCTGGTCATCGAGGCGTGCATGGTCACGCCGGACCACGATGCGGGATCGGTGCGCATGATGGCAATCCTCGAGATCATGACGTCGCTTCGCTGCAAGGTGACGTTCGTCGCCGACAACCTCGAGCACCGGCAGCCCTATGTCTCGCAGCTCCAGCAGCGCGGCATCGAGGTCCTCCATCACCCCTTCGTCCGTTCGATCACGGATCTGCTGTCCAAGCGCGGCAGCGAGTTCGACATCATCGTCATCTCGCGCCACTACATCGCGGTGAAGCACATCGACGCCGTGCGCGCGTTCGCGCCGAAGGCGCTCGTCGTGTTCGACACCGTGGACCTGCACTTCCTGCGCAGCGAGCGGCAGGCCGAGCTCGAAGGCAACGCGCTCGCGCGGGCGTCGGCGCGCGCCAAGCGCGACGAGGAGCTCTCGCTCATCCGCAAGTCCGACGTCACGCTCGTCGTGTCCACGTTCGAGCAGAGCCTGCTGGCCGAGCTCGCGCCCGAGGCCAAGGTGCTCGTGCTCTCGCTGATCCACGACCTGCATCCGCCCGGCGAGCCCTTCGCCGAGCGCGAGGGACTCGTCTTCATCGGCGGCTTCCAGCATCCGCCCAACACGGATGCGGTCCTCTGGTACGCCGGCGAGGTGCTGCCGCACGTGCGCCGGCTGCTGCCCGGCGTCACCACGTACATCGTCGGCAGCAAGGTGCCGGCCAACATCCGGGCACTCGCGGCGGACGACTTCGTCGTGACCGGCTACGTGCCCGACGTGACGTCGTACTTCACCGGCTGCCGCGTCTCCATTTCGCCGCTGCGCTACGGCGCGGGCGTGAAGGGCAAGATCAACCAGGCGATGAGCTACGGGCTGCCCGTGGTCGCGACCTCGCCGTCGATCGAGGGCATGTTCCTGTCGCCCGAGCAGGACGTGCTCGTGGCCGACGATCCACTGGCCTTCGCGGAGGCGATCGCGCGCGTCTACCACGACGAGGCGCTGTGGGATCGCCTCTCCGCGGGCGGACGCGAGAACATCCGGGCGCACTTCTCGCGCGACGTCGCGCGCAGCGCCATCACGCGCCTCATCGCGTTTGCGCAGGGCAGTGCCGCTCGGGCGGCGTGACGCCTTCTAGATCCGCTCGAAGACGAGGTCGAAGACCGCGTGGCCCAGCCGGCGCCCGCGTGCCTCGAACTTGGTGAGCGGCCGTGTCGCAGGTCGCTCCGCGAAGCCCTCCGCCGTATTGCGCAGGAGCAGGTCCGCCGCGAACGTTGCCAGCATCTCGTGCGCGTAGTCTTCCCAGTCGGTGGCGGCGTGGAAGTAGCCGCCGGGGGCGAGCCGCTGCGCCAGCGCGTGCACGAATGCGGGCTGCAGGAGACGCCGCTTGTGATGCCGCTTCTTGGGCCACGGATCGGGGAAGAACACGTGCACCCCCGCGAGTGAGTCGGGTGGAATCATGCCGTCCACCACCTCGACGGCATCGTGGCGGACCACGCGCACGTTGGTGAGCCCCATCGCATCGACGCGCCCGAGCAGCGCGCCGACCCCGGGACCGTGCACCTCGACGCCGAGGAAGTCCGTGTCGCGGCGCGCATCCGCGATGGCGGCCGTGGTCTCGCCCATGCCGAATCCGATCTCGAGCACGACGGGCGCGCGACGCCCGAAAGCTTGCGCGAAGTCGAGCGGTGCGGGCGTGTAATCGATGCCAAATCGCGGCAGGAGCTCGGTGAGCGCGCGCGATTGTGCGGGGGACATGCGCCCCTGCCGCAACACGAAGCTGCGCACCGGGCGCGGATGCGTCAGGGGCGCTTCCAATCCCCGGCGGCCAGCTTGCGCTCGACCGTCTTGCGCTCGCCCGCGGGAGGATCGTATTGCAGCAGGAGCGTGTCGCCGTCCTTCCACGCGACGGTGACGTCGCTCCAGTCGGCGGGCGGCTTGTAAGTGAGCTCCTTGCGCACGCCGTCGCGCGAGATGCGCCACACGGACACCTCGTTGGTGCAGTTGCGCGAGCAGAAGTCGGCCACCGCGAGGCGCTGCCGGTCCGGCGCGAGCAACGGCTCCGCGGGAAGCGCGGTCAGCTGACCGGTCGTGCGCTGGAGCACCGCGTAGCTCACGTCCTCGCCGGCGGCGACGAACAGCACCGCGGTGTTCACGGGGCTCCAGTAATCCCAAAGCGCATAGCTCTTCTCGTTGTTGGCCGCAAGCGTGTCGGCGAGGACGCGCGTGCCCGACGGAAAGAGCTTGATCGTGAGCGTGTCGCCGTCGCGCTTGGCGAGGTCGGGGAGCTGCTTCAGCTGCTCGGCCTCGATGATGCGTGCGCAATGCGCAGGGCCCTCGACGCTGGCGCAGAGCTCCATCATGCGCTCGCGCGAGATGGGAGCGGCCTGCACGGCCGCGGCGAGCAGCAGGAGCAGGACGGCCAGCGAAGTCCGCATGGTGCCGCCTACCCGATGAGGCCTGCCGTCGGCGAGCTCGGGCTCGCGGCGTACAGCTTGCGCGGCATGCGGCCGGCGAGGAACGCGTCGCGGCCCGCCTCGACCGCAAGACGCATCGCGCGCGCCATGCGCACGGGATCGTTGGCCAGCGCGATGGCCGTGTTCATGAGAACGCCAGCGCAGCCGAGCTCCATCGCGATCGCGGCGTCGGACGCCGTGCCGACACCCGCGTCGACGAGCACGGGCACCTTCGATTGCTCGATGATGAGCCGCAGGTTCCACGGATTGAGGATGCCCATGCCGGATCCGATGAGCGAGGCGAGCGGCATGATCGCGACGCATCCGATCGCTTCCAGCTCGCGCGCGATGATCGGATCGTCGGAGGTGTAGACCATCACCTGGAATCCGTCGGCCACGAGGCGTTCAGCGGCCTTGAGCGTCTCGCGGACATTGGGGAAGAGCGTGCTGGCGTCGCCCAGCACCTCGAGCTTGGTGAGCGCGTGACCGTCGAGGAGCTCGCGCGCGAGCTTCAGCGTGCGCACGGCGTCGTCGGCGGTATAGCAGCCGGCCGAGTTGGGCAGGTACGTGAATTCGGACGGCGGCAGCGTGTCGAGAAGCGACGGCGCGCTCGCGTCCTGGCCGAGATTCGTGCGCCGGATCGCCACCGTGACGATCTGCGCGCCCGAGGCCACCACCGCCTCGCGCGTTTGCGCAAAGTCGCGGTACTTGCCCGTGCCCACGAGCAGGCGCGAACGATATGGCTTGCCGGCGATGACGAGCGGATCGGACAGCGGCTGGGCCAGCGGATCGACCAGAATCATGGGGTCGGCGGGGGCGTTCATGCCCCCGATTCTACCCTCCGCCTACCGCGGCGACGATCTCGAAGCGATCGGTGAGACCGACCGGCGTCTCGTCGTAGCGCCCCTTCGGCACGATCTCGCCGTTGCGCTCGACGGCAATGCGCTTGCCCGCTAGGTTGAGCGCCCGCACGAGGTCACCCACCGTCGCGGGCGCAGGGTCGAGCTTGCGCAGCGTGCCGTTGACCATCACGTCGAAGCTCATGACCGGTACCGCCGCATGGCCTCGCGCAGGAACGCCATCTGGCGCTCGAAGGCACGGCACATCTCGCACGCCGCGAGGTGCCACTTCACGCGCAAGCTCTCCCAACGCGTCATCGGCCGGTCTTCGGCCTGCGAGAGCAGATGCGACACGTCCTTGCACGACAGGATGTGGCCGATTGCCTTGCGAAATAGGTTCATGCCGGCCTATCGCGGTCCGTTACGACCTGTCACGCCCGGCCGCCGCCGGCGCCGGAGAACCAGTTGGCCTCGAGGCACTCGCGCAGCGACATCCGGGCACGGTAGAGAATGACCCAGAGATTATTCGAGGTGATCGCCAGTTCCTTACAGATTTCCTCGGTCGTGAGCTCCATCACCTCGCGCATCATGAAGACGCGGGCGGTGTTGGGTGGCAGCTTGTCGAGGCAGAACTGCATCACGTCGAAGAACTGCTGGCGGCAGAACGCCTGCTCCGGGTCGCCCCAATCGGCCGTCGGCGACTGCCATGCGCCGTCCCCGGAGAAGAGCCCTTCGAAGTCCTCGAGGTCGGCTTCTTCGCCAAGCGCGCTCGCGAGTACCGGCTCGCGCTGCTTGCGCCGGATGGCGTCGACGATCTTGTGCTTGAGGATGCCCGTGAGCCACGTCTTCACGCTCGACTTGCCCGTGAAGCCCGCGCTCGCGGTGAGCGCGGCCGTCAGCGTGTCCTGCACCACGTCCTCCGCGAGGGCGTTATCGCGCAACTGCAGCCGCGCGACGCGCATCAGGTAGCCGCGCTGGCGTTCGAGTTCGTGGATGAAATCGGGATCCATGCGATGGGAGCCGCGACGGACGGCGCCCGCAAGTGTAGGGGCAAACGGCTTCGCCCGCCAACGCGGGGCTTGGGTGTCGTCCTACAAGCCGTCGCGGCGAGGTCCGATTCCCGATCTCGCGTCCACGCGCTTCAATGGCCTCAACCCACTCTCGTCAATGAAGATGAAGACGCCCGCATCGGTTCCCCTGCTTGCGCACTCCGCACGGCGCACGAGCTATCCTTTCGAGCTGCGCGATCCCGTCGATGGCCGCCGCGTGCGCGCTCGCGTAATCGCCCCGCTGAAGGACATCGGCGGCTGCTGCGCCGCGTGGGAGATCCTGTCGTCCCCGGGCGTCGATTTCACACGCCCCGCGTAGGGGCGCGTGACCCCGGGGGAACTTCTCCCTCCTGCACGGTCTCACTTGACGATGGCCAAGCAGCCTCTCGACCCCGCCCAACTCGCACGCCTGAGCGGCGCGATGCTCACCGCGATGGCCGAGGCCCGTGCGCTCGACCAGGCGGGCGAGCGGGGACGAAGGTTTCATCGCTGCCTCGACATTGCGCGCGACAACTACGACCGGCTCTTAGCGCAGCTCATCACGGCCGAGCCCGGTACCGCGCAATACGCGCGCGGACTCGCCGCGTCCATGGGCCATCACCTGGACGAGCTCGAGCGCCTCGCCGGTCCGTCCCCGCACTGAAGGAGACGCACGTGCCCTATCGCACCATCCTGGACTTGCCCAAGGCGCAGACCGATCAGTACAACGCGCACCAGAAAAAGGCCTTCCTCGAGGCCTTCAACAACGCGTACGAGGAATACGGCGGGGATGAGCACCGCGCGTTCGCGGTGGCGCATGCCGCCGCGAAGAAGGCCGGCAGCCGCCCCGGTCCCGGCTGAACGCTACGGGGATGTTCGCTTGAGCTGCGCCGGTGACTTTGGCCCCGCCGCGGGCGATGCGGACGCGGACGATCCCGAGGAAGACGCATCGGAGGCCGGCGTGGCGCAACCGGCGCACGCGATGGCTGCAGCAACAACAAGGACGAGAGTACGCACGTCGATTCCTTTCGATTGACGATCGATCCGGAATCGATTGTCGAGGCTCGTTCCTCATGCCGATAGAGGCACGCGACGAAGCGTTGCCCGTTGGCAAGAACCGCGCGATGACCTGACGAAGCGGCGCCACGTTGCACGGCATCGGCGCCACGGGCGCGCGATGCGGCTAACTGGCGGGATGAAAGCCCTGCGTGGCTTCTCCCTGAGCGAAGCCCTCCTCGCCGTGTGGCTCAGCCTGTGGCTGATCGGCCTCGTCGGCTGGTGCCTCAATCTGTACAAGCTCGTGCAGATCTGCTGCGAGGCCACCGGCTGGCTCGCGGCGCGCGCGATCGGGCTCGTCGTGCTGCCGCTCGGCGCAATCCTGGGCTTCCTGTAGGCGCGCTTGCTGGGCGCTTCTGTCGCCCCGGCTGCCGCCCGGTTTCATTCCGCTCACATCCGCCTGGCCGGTTTCATCCGGCATTTCGGCGGCTTCGTCGCTCCGCCATTTCGCGGTGGGCAGGCCTTGCCTAGAGTTCGTTCCAGCAGCGACGCAGTTCAACCCACGAACGAACCCGACAGGAGAACGACGATGAGCGCCTACAACCCGATCAGCTGGAAGAAGAAGACGATCCTCGCCGTCCTCACTCTCGGCGTCGCGGTGGGCCTGCTCGAGGTGGTGTCGAATGCGATGGTGAACCCGGACCCCGAGACGATGGCCGTGCGCGAGCGCGTGATCGCCATGCAGGGCGAACGTGCGGCGCAGATCCGCGAGCTGCAGAAGGGCGAGATGCGCGTGGCGGGTGCGACGGACAAGGACCGGATCTAGTCGCGGTGGCGGGCCCCGCTCACATTCTCGCGAGAATGGACTGCCGCTTGGCCTCGTACTCGCCGGCGGAGATGAGCCCGGCATCGGCCATCTCCTTCAGCTGCTTCAGCTTCTGCACGGGATCGTCGGGCGGGGCGCTGCCTGCAAGGCCCGCACCCTGCATGACGATACCGCCGGCGCTGGCTCGCCTCTCCTCGAGTTCGCGAGCACGGCGCTCCTCGGCAACGCGCTCCTCCATCTCCTGCGCCTTGGCATAGAGGCGGCGCGCCTGCGTCTTCGGCAGGTACTCCATCGCGTACACCCTTCCGCCGATCGTCGCGGCGGAAATGGTGGCGCCCAGCATGCCTTCCTTGAGCGTCACGTTCTTGAGATCGCGCCAGACGAAATCGGCGAAGTCCGCGCGCCCGAGGAACTTCGGCTGATAGACGATGAAGCGGCGGTTGGTCAGCACGATGGCGTCGGGGCGGACATTCATCACGGGCTTGTTCTGCACCGCGACGTACAGGACGACCTCCTCGCGGGTCAGGATTTCCGAGACCTTGGAATAGATCTCCTGGACGGCCTGCGGGTCCTGCTGATCCCCGATCAATGCTTTGACGGCGGAGTCGACGCTGTCCTCGATCTTGCGTGCCGCCTCGTTGCCTGCATGGGCGACCGGGTTGACGGGATGCTGCGGCGCCGGCGCCTTGCCAGCCGATCCCACCACGAGGGTGGCCTGGTGGCAGTTCGGGCATCGCACGCTGCTTCCGGGACTCATCCCTTGC
>CAZIZD010000069.1:0-14263 GCA_964543615.1 uncultured Alcaligenaceae bacterium
CCTCCCATGCCGTGACCGCCGCGCGACCCATCGGCGTGTCGGTGAGGCCGGGGTTGATCCCGTTGACCGTCACCCCGTACTTGCCGAGGGCGAGTGCGAGCGAGCGCGCAAGCGCGATCATGCCGCCCTTGGAGGCGGCGTAGTGCGCGTAGTCGATGCTGCCGTAGACCCCGCGGTCCGACGTCATCAGCACCATGGTGCCCGAGCGCTGCGCGGCCATGATGCGCCCCACGTCGCGCGTCACGTAGAACGTGCCGTCGAGGTTGACGCGCAGCACGTCGTGCCACTCGTCGTCGGTCATCTCGAGGACGTTGCGGCGCGGGCAGACGCCCGCGGCGTGCACGAGCACGTCGATGCTCCCGAACTCGCGCTGCGTCCGCGCCACGACCTCGGCAACCTCGCGCGACTCCCCGATGTCCATGCCTGCGGCGCTCGCGGTCCCGCCGCGCGCGACGATCTCGGCGGCGACGGCCGCGGCGCCGTCCGCGTTGCGGTCCGCGACGAGTATGCGCGCGCCTTCCCCGGCGAGCCGCAGGGCCGCGGCCCGCGCGATCCCCGACGCTCCACCAGTGACGAGGACCGATCGGCCGGATACGCTCATGATGTCTTTCTCCTACTCCGGCTTGACGCCGGCCTTGGTGAGCACGTCGGCCCACTTCACGACCTGCTCGCGCTGGAACGTGCCGAGCTCGTCGGGCGTGGTCACGAATCCCTGCATGCCCTGTTTCAGCATGTAGTCCTGGAACTCGGGCGAGTTGATCACCTCGCCGAACGCCTTGTTCAGCTTGGCGATGACGTCTGGCGGCGTGCCCGCGGGCGCGAACGCGGCGACCCATCCGTTGAGCTCGTAGCCGGGAATGGTCTCGGCCACGGTGGGCACGTCGGGCAGCGCCTTGAGGCGCGCCTTCGAGGTGACGGCGAGGGGACGCAGCGCGCCCGTCTTGACGTGGTCGTTGACGATGAAATAGTCCACGGACAGAAAGTCGAGGCGATCCCCGAGGAGATCGACCACCGCGGCCGGCGGCGACTTGTATTGCACGTCGACCGCCGTGAACCCCGCCATCGAGCGCATGAGCGTCGCGTTGGCGAGCGAGCCCGTGTTGCCCGCGCCCATGTTGAGCTTGCCCGGGTTGTCCTTGCCGTACTGGATGAGCTCCTTCATGTTCTTGACGGGCAGCGAGGCGCGCACCACGAACACGTGCGGATTGGTGGTGAGGCCCGTGATGGGCGCGAAGTCCTTGACGGGATCGTAGCCCAGGTCCTTGTACAGGTACTTGTTGGCCGCGTGCGCCGAGTTCGACGACACCATGATGGTGTAGCCGTCCTTCGGGGCGTTGACGACCTCGCGCGCGGCGAGCAGCCCATTGGCGCCGGGCTTGTTGTCGACCACGAAGGTCGTGCCCATGATCTTGCCCGCCCGCTCGCCCAGCATGCGCGAGATGGTGTCGGTCGCCGAACCCGGGCCGAAAGGCACCACGATGCGAATCGGCTTCGAGGGGTAGGGGGCTTGCGCACCGGCGCCAAGCGGCAGCGCGGCGGCGAGGGCGAGCACGAGCGCGAGCGCGCCCGAACGATGTCGTTTCATGTTTCCTCCATTGGAACGCGGTGTGTTCTCACCGGCTCACGAACGTGGCCTGCGCCACGCCGAAGCCTTCGAATTCGGCCGTGACCGGGACGTCCGGCTCGACCTCGAAAAATCCGCTGAACGACCCGGTCACCAGCAGCTCCCCGGCGCGCAGGCCGCGCGTGCGGCGCATCGCGTTGGCGAGCACCACACAAGGCAGGAAGGGATCGGAGAACGCGTGGCCGCCGACACTCTCGACGACGACGCGCTGCGGCGTGCGCATCACCATGCGCATCGCGGCGAAGTCGAAGTCGTGCCAGTCGGCGCGGCCTTCCGCGGTGATGTAGGCGCCGGTGGTGTTGTGGTCCGCCATGGCCTCGAGGCGGCTGGCCTTGTCGTCGAGCATCTGGCGGATCGAGCGCAAAGACGTGTCGAAGCGCGTGTCGACGATCTCGAGCGATGCGCACGCGACGAGCACCTCGGCGACTTCGTGCGCGCGATACGCGCGCTCGCGTGCCGGAAGGTCCTTCGTCAGGCGAAACGAGATCTCGGGCTCGATGCGCAGCGACGGCGTGAGAGAAAGCGGGACGCGCGCTGGGCTCGCGAAAAGACGCGAATCGAACAAGGGGCAGATCATCGGCGCCTGGCGCGGGCTGTAGACGAATCCTATCTTCCAGCCGCCGATCGTCTCGCCGTCGTGGGCGACGAGCTCCTCCGTGACGGCGTCGGTGATCGCGTTCACGTCGGCAGTGTTGGCGGGCCGGCAGCGCGCGGGCAGCTCGGGAATGCGCGTGCCGGCGCGGCGCGCCTCGACGAACAGTTGCGCGGCTTGTCGGACAGCGTCGGCGTCCATCACTTCTTCCTCACGAAAAGGCGAGCCAGCCGCCGTCCATCGGCAGCGGCGATCCGGTGATCTCGCTCGCGTCGTCGCTGCACAGGAACGCGGCCAGTGCGCCGACCTTCTCGGCGGGGATGAAACGGCGCGAGGGCTGGCGGTCGGACAGGTAATCGGTGATCGCGTCCTCCTCCGACAGGCTCTTGGCGCGCATGCGGTCCGCGACGAGCTTGCGCGCGTTGGGAGTCCACGTCGCACCCGGGCAGATCGCGTTGGCGGTGATGTTGTAAGGCAGTCCTTCGAGCGCCGCGACCTTGGTCATGCCGACGAGCCCGTGCTTGGTCGCCACGTAGTCGACGCGGCGGCGCGTCGCGGCGAGGCCGTAGTTGGAGGCGAGGTTGATGATGCGGCCCCACATCCGCCGCTTCATCCCGGGCATCGTGAGCCGGATCACGTGGAAGGGCGCCGTCAGGTTGACGGCGACGGCGTAGTTCCATTTCTCGACCGGCAGCGCGTCGATCTCCCCCCACGTTCGCGTCACCGCGTTGTTGACCGCGATGTCGACCTTGCCGAAGCGCGACTCCGCCGCCGCCACGAGCGCCTCGATCTCCGTCGGGATCGATAGATCGGCGCCATGGTAGTCGGCGTCGGCGCCAAGCGCGCGCAGGGCGGCCACCCGCTCGGCGACGAGCGCGGCGTCGCCGAACCCGTTCAGCATTACCGCACAGCCCTGCCGGGCGAGCGCGCTTGCGATCGCGTAGCCGATCCCGTCCAAAGAGCCCGTGACCAGCGCGGACTTGCCCTGCAGCATCAAGTGGTCCTCCTTCGGGTCGCCGCCTTCTCCCGAGGCGAGCGCCGGGCCACAAGGCTACGCCGCCGCGGGCACGTGGCGGAAATGGGAAATTTCGATGCGATCCATGGCCAGAATCGATGAATGCGCTACGCTTGCCTCATGGAGCTGCGCCGCCTGCGCTATTTCGTCGTGCTCGCCGAGGAGCGCAACTTCACGCGCGCCGCGGCGCGCCTCAACATCACGCAGTCGACGCTGTCGCACCAGATACGGGAGATGGAGGAAGAGGTCGGGCGGCCGCTCTTCGAGCGGACGAGCCGGCGCGTCGTGATCACGGAAGCCGGCGAAACGCTGCTCGCGAGCGCGACGCGCGCCCTGCGCGAGGTCGACGAGGGCCTGCGCATGATCGCGGCCGCGGCCGATCCGCTCATCGGGACCCTGCGCATCGCCGCGACCCACACGTTCAACGTCGAGCTCATCCCGGAGTGCGTCGCGCAGCTCGGCGAGCTGCATCCCGCGGTGAGCGTGATCGTGCGCGAGATGTTCGCCACGGAAATCGTGCGGCTCGTGGAATCGGGCGAGGTCGACGTCGGGATCACCTACGATCCGCACCGGCGCGACCGGCTCGACTTCGAGGCCTTGTACGTCGAGGAGATGGTGCTCGCGGTGGCGGCCGATCATCCGTTCGCGAAGCGCCGGCGCGTGCGCACGGTGGAGCTCCACCGCCGGCGCATGATCCTGCCCACGCGGGCATCGTCCACGCGCCGCATCATCGACGAGGCGCTGCGGTCGGTGTCCGCCGAGCCCGTGGTCGCCGCCGAGATGGACAGCGTCGCCGCCACCGTCGCGCTGGTGCGGCGCACGCAGCTCGGCGCGATCATCTCGCGGCTTGCCGCGCCCCAGGCGAGCGACCTGCGCATCGTGCCGCTCGAGAGCCCGACCCCGTTGCGCACGCCCGGGCTCCTCACGCGCCGCGATGCCGCGCAGAGTCCGGCGATGCGCTCCTTCGTCGCGATCCTGCGCCGCGTTGCGCTGGCCCAGTCGGAGCTTGGCCGGCGCCGCTAGCGCGGCGCTATGCCGGCACGAACCTGAGCGCCACGCCGTTGTTGCAGTACCGCTTGCCCGTGGGCTTGGGCCCGTCGTCGAACACGTGGCCCTGGTGTCCCTCACAACGGCGGCAGTGGTACTCGGTGCGCGGCGCGATGAGCTTGAAGTCGACCTTGGTGCCGACGGCGCCGGGGATCGCCGCGTAGAAGCTCGGCCAGCCGGTGCCGCTGTCGTACTTGGTATCGGACGTGAACAGCGGCAGCGCGCAGCCCGCGCACACGAACGTGCCCTTGCGCTTCTCGTTGTTGAGCGGGCTCGTGAACGGCCGCTCGGTGCCTTCCTCGCGCAGGATGTAGAACTGTTCGGGCGTGAGCAGCTTGCGCCACTCCTCGGGCGTCTTGACCACACGGTCGGACGCCAGCGTTTGTGCGAGCGCGGGGAACCCCGCGCCCGCCGCGAGCGTGGCGCTGGTCAACGAAAGAAAAGAGCGTCGGTTCATCGATCGTCCGGTGGAAGTGCAACGGGTCTTGGTCGAGCGACGTAGCGTAATCCTTACGCCCTGCCAGGGAAAGTACGTCGCCTGAACGCCTACGGCCCGTTCCGCCGCAGGCGCGCCCGACGTTGCGCAGTGGGCCTACATCGCGTCCGCGAGCAGTTGCATAAAGTGGTCTTTGTCGCAATCAATCGCTTGGAGGCAATTCATGAATATTCGACAAGCCGCAGTGGCAATGGGCCTCGCGCTCGCATCCGTCGCCGGAACATCCTTCGCGCAGACGACCATCGTGGTCGATCCTGCCGTTCGCGTGGACCCCAACGCGCCGGTCGTGATCGTGACCCCGAACAGCGGCGCGCTGGTCATGCCCGACGGCAGCCTGCCGATGGGGCAGCATTACTCCACCGACCAGTACGGTCATCGCATCGTCGTCGACGACGCCTACGACCCCGCATGGACCGAGCGCCGGAGCGTGTTCGACTCGTCGGTCGACCGTGCCACCGGCACGGTGACGTCCCCGGGCTACATGGGACCGCGCGATTCCACGGGTCAGTAGACCCGCAGCAGCTGAAGCAGTTCCCTAGGCGCCGGGTGAACCCCGGCGCTTTCGTGTCAACATTCCCGCATGGCGGCGCCGAAGTCCAGCGCAGGGTTGCTCCTGCATCGCAACACGTCCGCGGGGCTCGAGGTCTTCCTCGTGCATCCGGGCGGCCCGTTCTGGGCGAGCAGGGACGCCGGCGCCTGGTCCGTGCCCAAGGGCGAATGCGCGCCAAGCGAAGACCTGCTCCACACGGCGCGGCGCGAATTCGAGGAGGAGACCGGTATCGCTATGGAGGGCGACTTCCGTGCGCTGCAGCCCGTGCGTCAACGCGGCGGGAAGGTCGTCCACGTGTGGACGATCGAACGCGATCTGCCGCTCGACGGTCTTGCGAGCAACACGTTTACGATGGAGTGGCCGCCGCGCTCGGGACGCATGCAGTCGTTCCCCGAGGTCGACCGCTACGCGTGGTTCACCGTGGAGGAAGCGCGCACGCGCATCAACGAAGGCCAGCGTCCGCTCCTCGATGCTCTCGAGGCGATGCTGCGCTGACGCCCTGGCCGCGCGAGTCACTCATGTGCGCATCGCCATGCGCACGGGCGATTCGCCATGAACGCGGAATCCCATCCGCTTGTACAGCTCGAACGCCACGGTGTTGTCCCGCATCACGTGCAGCACGGGGATCGACCCGCGCATCATCTGCCGGCGGATGAGCTTGCGCATGAGCTGTCGCGCGTGGCCGCGTCCCTGGTGCTGCGGATGCGTGCACACGCCGCTGATCTCGTGGAGCCGGTCGGCATGGAAGCGCTCGCCCGCCATGGCGATCAGCTTGCCATCCTCGATCTCGCCGAAGTAATCGCCGAGCTCGAGGGTCCGCGGGCCGAAAGGTCCCGGGCGCGTGAGGTCGACGAGTTCCATGACCTGCTCACGATGCGCCGCTCCGAGTGCGACGGCGCCGGGCGCTTCGTCCCTCTCGGGCATCGGGCCGTCGAACACCATCTTGTACATCGTCGTGTCGACCTCGACGCGAAGGTCGCCGGGCGCGGGACCGTTCCACCCGTCGCAATAGAAGGCCTCCCCGGGATCGCAGATCGCGCGCAGAGCATCGAAGTCCGGCTCTGCGGGGTCGGCGAAGCCCACGATGGGTGAGAAGCCTCGCGCGTACCGGCGTGCAGCGCCCGTTCCGGCCGCGAACTCCGCCTGCGTGCCGGTCAGCGCGTGCCACGCGATGTTGTCGAAGAGATGGGTCGCCATTGCGCGGCTCCGCGCCAATCCACTGGAGTTCGCACCTTACCGGATGAGGCGGGTCCGGCGCCATCTCGCGCGTCGAGACCACGTGATTGCCCGCGGCGGCGACGGCCTGCCCGAGCTGGCGACGCTTTGTCCGCTCGGGAGCGGCTTCGTCGCACGCCGACCACGTTGCCGCCCCCCGCGTGCTAGCGTCCGCGCACACTGCTCCAGGGGAGGAGAAGATGGTTCGAAGACTGGCCGCCGCATTCGCAATCCTCGCGTGTGCTTCGCTCGCGCGCGCCGAGACGTTTCCCGCTGACGACCCCCGCTGGGAGCTCGAGGGACGCGCCAGTGTCGCGACCTATCTCGGGCGATCGAGCCTCATGCTCGACGGCGGCGTGGCTTCGATCCGTGAGTTCGATCTGCGCGATGGCGTGATCGAGTTCGACGTAGCCACCCCCGCGCGCCGCGGCTTCTTCGGCGTGCAGTTCCGCATTGCCGCCGACGAAACGAGCTCCGAGTTCGTGTACCTGCGGCAGCATAAGTCCGGGCAGCCCGACGCCGTGCAGTACACCCCGGTGCTCAACACCGGTCTCAACTGGCAGCTTTACAGCGGCGACGGCTTTACCGCGGCCGTCGACATCCCCTCCGAGGCCTGGTTCCGCGTGCGCATCGAGCTGACGGGGGCGCAGGCGGCGCTCTACGTCAAGGACATGGCGAAACCCGTGCTGGTCATGCGGGACCTCAAGAGCGGCGTCCAGAAGGGGCGCATTGCGCTCACCGTGCTCACCGGCGTAACCTACTTCTCGAACGTGGAGATCCGCAGGACGGCGGACGCGGCGTGGGAGCGGCGCCCGCCGCCGATGCCCGCGGGCACCATCGTGAAGTGGAACCTGTCGGAGAGCCTCGACGCGCTCGCACGCGACCCCGAGCGCCCGTTGACCGCCGCGGAGACGAAGGCGATGGCATGGCAGGAGATCGAGGCCGAGGCGCCCGGGATCGTCGCCATCAATCGCTACCGTGCGAGTCCGCATCCGCGGGTGACGTTCGCCAACGACTTCTCGCGCCGTCTCGAGCCCCAGCCTGGCGCGAGAGTGGTTTATGCGCGCGCAATCGTCGAGTCCGATCGCGAGCGCGTGAAGAAGCTCGCAATCGGCTACAGCGACGAGGTGAGCGTGTTCCTGAACGGACGCATCCTCTTCCGGGGACGGAGTGCGCAGAATTTCCGCGACCCCGCGTTCCTCGGCATCGTCAGCGCCGACAACGACGCGGTCTACCTGCCGCTGCGCAAGGGGCGCAACGAACTGGTCCTTGCCGTGACCGAGCTCGGCGGGGGATGGGGCTTCGTGTGCCGCCTGGAGGAGCCGGGGAGCGGCCGCTAGGCGCCGGCGCCTGATCTCGCCGCCTGACCGTCGAATCGGTCGTATCGGTTGTATCGTGCAACCATCGGCGCTATAGTGGCGTCGACGGTGCGAGCGCGGCGCGTCGACCGCAACGGGCCGTTCCAGGAGGCAGCCGTTGAACGACCCCGGCACCCGGCCGAATCCCGGCGTCGCGCAGACGTCCGGCGCACCCCGCACGCTCGCGCGCAAGATCTGGGACTCCCACCTCGCGCGCGCCGGTGCCGCGAGCGGCGCGCCCGACCTCCTGTACGTCGACCTCCACCTCGTGCACGAGCTCTCGCCGCAGGCCTTCGACGGTCTTCGCCTCGCGGGGCGCCGAGTGCGCCGTCCCGATCTGACGCTGGCGATCGAGGATCACAACGCGCCCACCAAGGAGCTGTCGCTGGCGGTCCTCGACGCGGTGGCGCGGGCGCAGGTCGAGGCGCTGCGCCGCAACTGCGCGGAGTTCGCAATTCCGCTCTTTCGCATGGGCGACGAGGAGCAGGGCATCGTGCACGTGGTCGGGCCGCAACTCGGTCTCACGCAGCCCGGCATGCTCGTGGTGTGCGGCGACAGCCACACCTCCACCCACGGAGCGCTCGGCGCGTTCGCCTTCGGCATCGGCACTTCGGAGGTCGAGCACGTGCTCGCCACCCAGACGCTGCCGATGCAGCCGTTCCGGACCATGTCGGTCACGCTGCAATCGCGGGATGGGCGCCTGCCGCCCGACGTCTCGGCCAAGGACGTTGCGCTGGCGATGATCGCGAAGATCGGCACCAGCGGCGGCCAGGGACACGTGATCGAGTATCGCGGCAACGTCATCCGGGGCCTGTCGGTGGAAGCGCGCATGACGCTCTGCAACATGTCGATCGAGGCCGGCGCGCGGGCGGGGATCGTGGCGCCCGACGAGGCGACGTTCGCGTATCTCGAGGGGCGTCCGCATGCGCCGCGAGGACGGCAATGGACCGAGGCCGTCGAGGCATGGCGCGCGCTTGCCACGGACGAAGGCGCGATCTTCGATCGCGAGGTGACGCTCGATGTCGACGATCTGACGCCCTACGTGACGTGGGGCACCGATCCGAGCCAGGGCGTGCCCATCGCGCATGCGGTGCCGGATCCGGCCGCGTGCGCCACCGATGGCGAGCGCACCGCCGCGCTGCACGCGCTGCGCTATATGGGACTCGCCCCCGGCACGCCGATGCGCGACATCGCGGTCGACGCCGTATTCATCGGTTCGTGCACCAACGCGCGCATCGAGGACCTGCGCGCGGCTGCACAGGTCCTGCGAGGCCGGCGGATCGCGCGCGGCCTTCGCGTGCTCGTGGTCCCGGGGTCGATGCGCGTGAAGCGCGAGGCGGAGCGCGAGGGACTCGACCGGGTGTTCCTCGACGCGGGTGCCGAGTGGCGATCGTCCGGATGCTCGATGTGCGTGGGCTTGAGCGCCGACGTGCTGGCGCCGGGCGAGCGCTGCGCATCGACGTCCAATCGCAACTTCGAGGGGCGCCAGGGCAAGGGCGGACGCACGCACCTCGTGTCGCCCGCGGTCGCGGCGGCCACCGCGGTGCGCGGCAGGCTCGCCGCACCCGGCGATCTCGACGGAGGCGCGCGCGCATGAAGCCGTTCACGACCCACTCGGGCATCGGCGTTCCGCTTCGCCGCGCGAGCGTCGACACCGACCAGATCCTGGCGGCGCAGTTCCTGAAGCGCATCACGCGCACGGGATACGAGGACGCGCTGTTCTCGACGTGGCGCGCCGCCGACCCCGCGTTCGTGCTCAACCGCGAACCGTACCGGTCCGGCAGCGTGCTGGTCGCGGGCGAGAACTTCGGCTGCGGGTCCTCGCGCGAGCACGCGGTCTGGGCGCTTCTCGACTACGGCTTTCGCGCCGTGATCGCGCCGTCCTTTGCCGACATCTTTCGCAGCAACGCGGGAAAGTCCGGACTTCTCGCCGCGCAATGCGATGGGCACGACGTGGCGCGCCTCCTCGAACTGCTGGAATCGAGCCCGGGCACGCGCGTGAGCGTGGACCTGCACGCGCGAACCGTCGACGCGGGTTCCCATCGCTGCACGTTCGCGATCGACGACTACACCCGCTGGCGGCTGCTGGAAGGCCTCGACGACATCGGGATCACGCTGCAGCACGCAGCCGACATCGACGCGTTCGAGGCGCGGCGCCCGGCGTGGCTGCCCACGACGCGAGCCAAGCCTTGAGCACGGTACTTTGCACTTCACGAAAGGGAGCACGATGAAGCCACTTCGCATTCACGCACTGCTGGTTGCGGCGTTCGCACTGTTGGCCGCCGGCGGCGCCGCCGCGCAGGCGGGCTATCCCAACAAGCCCATCCGAATGATCGTGCCGTTCGCGGCGGGCGGCAGCACCGACAACCTCGCGCGCACGATGGCGCAGAAGCTGGGCGACCTGCTCGGCCAGCCGGTGATCGTGGACAACCGCCCCGGCGGCAATGCGATCATCGGCAGCGAGGCGCTGACCAAGTCCGCACCCGACGGCTACACCATCATGATGACGTCGGTCGACCACACGGTCATTCCGCAGCTCCTGCCCACCCCCTACGATCCCGTGAAGGACTTCGTACCGGTGGGCGCCGTCTCGTACACGCAGCTCTTGCTGGTGGTGAACCCGTCGGTGCCCGTCAACAACCTGCAGGAGCTCATCGCCTACGCCAAGGCCAACCCGGGCAAGCTCAACTACGCCTCCTCCGGCAGCGGCGGCGTGCCGCACCTCACCGGCGAGATGTTCAGCAACCTGGCCGGCATCAAGATGCAGCACATTCCCTACAAGGGCGGCGGACCGGCGATGATCGACCTCGTGGGCGGCCAGGTGCAACTCACCTTCGCGATCCCCATCAACGCGATCCCGCACATCAAGAACGGCAAGCTGCGTCCCATCGCCATCACCGGCACGGCGCGCAACGAAGCGCTGCCGCAGGTGCCGACCTTCACCGAGAGCGGAGTGCCGGGCCTCGACGTCAAGACGTGGTTCGCGGTGTTCGCGCCGGTCGGCACGCCCAAGCCTATCGTCGACAAGCTCTCCGAGGACATCCGCAAGGCGCTGGCGATGCCCGAGGTCAAGGAGAAGCTCGCGGCCCAGGGCATGGAGCCCTACGTGACGACCCCCGACGAGTTTGCGGCGATCGTGAAGGCCGACGTGGCCAAGTACGGCCAGGTCATCAAGGCCGGCAACATCAAGATCGACTAAGGGGACGGCTTTTGCACGCGCGCCACGACCTCGTCGATGCCGCTCACCAGGCGTTCGAGAAGGTCGCCGAGGGCGATGACTTCCTGCGCCGAGAACTTGCGCGTCATCGCGCGCAGGAGCTGCACGCGCCGCCGCACGAGCTTCGCCTGCAGCAGCCGGCCCTTCTTGGTGATGCGCACGATCACGGCGCGCCGCGTGTTGGCCGCATCGACCGTCGTGCGCTCGGCGAGTCCCGCGGATTCGAGGCGGTCGAGCGCGCGCGTGGCGGTGGATTTCTCGATGCGCAGCGCGTTCGCGAAATCCGTCATGCGCAGGCCGTCCCGTGCGACCAGGAGGTCGAGCGCGTCGAGCGCGCTCAACTCGAGGCCTTCGAACAGGAGATCGCGGTAGGCGCCCATGGCGACGCCGCGGCGCATCTCGCGCCAGGCGAAGACGATGCGGCGGTATTGCGCAGGCGTGGGCTTCGCAGGCTTTTTTGGCATTGGAGTCGTCCCGGCGGCGCGCTTTGCGCTGTCGCATTCATTGTAAGGGCAAGCGAGCGGTCGTGTTCAACGTGAAGGAAAAGAGTCCATGAGCAACGCATCCCCCACCCGCGAGCAGAAGACCGCCCGCTTCAGGAGCCTCCTCGAAAGCGGCCGCATCGTGCTGGCCCCGGGATGCTTCAACCCTGTCTCCGCGATCCTGATCGAGCAGGCGGGGTTCGACTGCATCTACATCTCCGGCGCGGGCATCGCGGTCAACAACCTGGGCTACCCGGACCTCGGTCTCACCACCATGACCGAGATCCTGGAGAGCGCCCGCAACGTCGTGAGCGTGACCAACCTCCCCGTGGTGTGCGACATCGACACGGGCTACGGCAACGCGCTCAATGTGACGCGCACCATCCGCGAGTTCGAGAACGCGGGCGTGGCCGGCGTCCAGATGGAGGACCAGGTCATCCCCAAGAAGTGCGGCCATCTCGCGGGCAAGGAGCTCGTGAGCAAGGCCGAGATGGTGCAGAAGATCCACGCCGCGGTCGACACGCGCCGCGACCGCAACTTCGTGCTGATCGCGCGCACCGACGCCGTGGCGGTCGAGGGCATCGACGCGGCGATCGAGCGCGCGCTCGCGTATCGCGAGGCCGGCGCCGACGTCACCTTCGTCGAGGCGCCGCAGAGCGAGGCCGACATGAAGCGGGTCACCGACACCGTGCCGGGACTGCACATGGCCAACATGGTGGAGAAGGGCGGCAAGACGCCGATCCTGCCCTTGGACAAGCTGCAGGCGCTGGGCTTCGACTTCGTGATCTATCCGGGCTCGACATGGATGGCGGCGATCAAGGCCATCCAGGACGTGCTCGCAGTCCTGAAGGCCGACGGCACCACCGAGCGCTTCACCGATCGCATGATCGCGTTCAACGAGCGCAACCACGAGCTCTTCGAGACGGTGGGGTTGTCGAAGTACCGCGCGCTCGAGAAGAAGTACGCGGCGGACTGACGGGACGGCCATGACCAGCGAAACGACCAAATCGACGATCGCGGAGACCATCGCGGACTTCGTCCTCGCCACGAAGTTCGACGGACTGCCCCAGCGTCCGGTCGACATGGCCAAGCTCTTCGTGGTCGACGTGCTCGGCTGCATGATCGGCGCGAGCCGCGAGCCGCAGGCGCGCGCGCTGATCGACGTCCTGCAGGAGGAGGGCGGCGCGCCGCACAGCTCGGTGGTGGGCGGCGGCTTCAAGACGTCGGTGATGAACGCCGCGTTCATCAATGGGGTGAAGGGCCACATCTTCGACTTCGACGACGATCATCGCGAGGGCACGATGCATCCGTCGGTGGCCGTCTTTCCGGCGGTGTTCGCGCTCGCCGAGAAGCAGCGCGCGAGCGGCGCCGAATTCCTGCGCGCGTACATCGCCGGTCTCGAGGTGATGATCCGCATGGGCGAGGCCTTCCTCGGCAAGTCGTATTACCAGGGCTTCCATCCGACGGGCGTGTGCGGTGTGTTCGGCGCGGCGGCGGGATGTGCCGCGCTGCTGGGCCTCGACCGCAGGCAGACGGCGTATGCGCTGGGACTCGCCGGCAGCTTCGCGTCGGGCACGCTCGAGTGGCGCACCGAGGGCGCGTGGCAGAAGCCGCTGCAGCCCGGGCACGCCTCGATGATGGGCTACGTCGCTGCGTCGCTCGCCAAGCGCAACTTCATCGGCGCGCGCACGATCTTCGAAGGGCCCGACGGCGTCATCCGCGCCTATTCGTTCAAGGACGAGTACGACTACGGGCGCCTCACCGACGGTCTCGGCACGCAGTGGGAGATGGCCGACAACAGCATCAAGGTGCATGCGTGCTGCCGCTTTGCCGCACCCATTGCCGACTGCGCGCTCGACCTCGTGAAGCAGGGACTGCAGGCGAAGGACGTGGAGAAGATCGTGACCCGGGTGGGCGACTTCACCATCCGGTCGCTTTGCATCCTGTCCGACCGCAAGTACCGCCCGCAGACGCACGTCGACGCGCAGTTCAGCCTGCCCTACACGGTGGGTGTCGCGATCGTGCGTGGACGCACGGGCGTTGCCGAATTCAAGGGCGACACGTTGAGAGACCCGGAGGTGCTCGCGCTGACCGACAAGGTGACGTGGGAGCTCGATCCCGCCGCGGAGGCGCTGTGGCCCAAGGCGTATCCCGCGACACTCGTCGTCACGCTGAAGGACGGGCGCGTGCTGCGCGCGCACGCCGACTTCCCGAAGGGCGACCCCGAGAATCCCGTGTCGATGGACGAGGTGGTCGACAAGTTCGATCACCTCACCGAAGGGTTGCTCGCGCGCGACAGGGCGAAGGAGCTCGTGGGCCTCGCGCGGCGGGTGGAGACGCTGCCCGACGTGAGCGTCCTCGCCGACCTCGCGCGCTGACGTCAGGAGACCACCCATGCACGGCTTCCGCAAGATCCGCTGCGTCATCCAGCGCGGCGGCACCAGCAAGGGCGTGTTCCTGCGCACCGAGGACGTGCCGCTCGATCGCGCAGCGCTTACGCCTATCGTGCTCGCGATCTTCGGCAGCCCCGACCGGCGGCAGATCGACGGCCTGGGCGGGGCCGACCCGCTGACCAGCAAGGTGGCGGTCGTAGGCCCGTCGTTGCGTGGGGACGCGGACGTCGACTACACGTTCGGCGCCGTGAGCATCGAGGAAGCGATGGTCGAT